>NZ_JBWQOJ010000003.1:0-165194 GCF_056591795.1 Maritimimonas sp. 2210JD6-3
TTTATAAACAAATAAACCAAAAAACTAATCAATTAAAAAATTAAATAGGTACTCAATACTAATAGTGTAATTATGATTCCTACGACTATGGTATATTTCCAAGGCTCAATATTAATTTCGTCAGTGAGTTTTGGTTCATAGGGTGTAGTTTTGGGTTTGAGTTTTCCTACAATCAACATAATCAAAACATTCACTACAAACAAAATTCCCATAATGTGTAAGAAATGCGGATAGGCAGTTGCCTCTACATAACTTATCTTTTCCATATGCGCAGCTATATCTGTTATGCCCATTTCTTTAAAGTAGTTTGCTTTTTCAACATCTTCGAGACCATTTATATAGCTTGAGCTTTGCAATCCAGCCGATTCTAATGCGCTGCTTTTAAAATTAGGCTCTAAAATAAGTAGGCTGGTTAAATACATTAAGACTCCACCTATGAGTACTATTTTAGCACCTATTGCTGGAACTTTTTTGGTGAGGATTCCAATTACTACGACAGCAAAAATAGGTACACTTAAACTTCCTAAAGCACGTTGAATATAATCAAATAAACCAGCAGGAGCATTGGCAATAAAAGGTGCAATGATCATAGAAACGATAGCTAAGCCTAAGCCAAATCGTTTACCAGCTTTCACGGTGTCAAATTCGCTTGCTTCTTTGTTGAAGTACTGTTTGTATAAGTCAAATCCAAATAAGGTAGCGCTACTATTTAATAAACTATTAAAAGAACTTAATACGGCTCCAAATAATACGGCTGCAAAGAACCCAATAAAGGCACCAGGTAATACTTTTTTCACTAATGCAGGATACGCTTGGTCGGCATTTTCTAGATTGCCTTCAAAAATATGCCAAGCGATGATACCTGGTAAAACCACCACTACAGGTATTATAAATTTAACAAAGGCAGCTAGTAGCATTCCCTTTTGCCCTTCTTTTAAACTCTTTGCGCCAAAAACACGTTGTAAAATAGACTGGTTTGTTCCCCAATAATAAATCTGCGCAATCATCATTCCGGTAAAAATAGTTCCAAAAGGAATAGAAGAAGTAACACCTCCGGTAGCTTCAAATTTATCTGGATTACTATTCCATAAAGTAGTCAATCCTTCAGAAATACTTCCATCACCAATTAACTGTAATCCAAAAATAGGAATCATTAATCCACCAATTATTAACCCAATGGCATTGATTAAATCAGACACAGCTACGGCTTTTAAACCGCCGTAAATGGCATAAACAATTCCAATAAGACCAATACTCCAAACGCAAATAGTAATGACTGTGCTTAAAGGCATATCTAGCACTTCGGGGAGGTCAAACATCGTACTAAAAGCCAACGATCCTGAATATAAAATAGTAGGAAGTAACACAATACCAAAGGCAATTAAAAAGAGTAAGGATAATATTCCTCGAGTGTGTTTGTCAAATCTATTTTCAATAAATTCAGGGATGGTCGTAATACCCTGACTCATATATTTCGGTAGGAGAAAAATAGCGCAGATCACGATAGCAATGGCGGCTAATGTTTCCCATGCCATTACTAAAATACCTTCTGTAAAGGCTTGTCCATTTAACCCTACAATTTGCTCGGCCGATAAATTGGTTAACAATAAAGAACCCGCAATGGTTAATGCTCCTAGACTTCTACCTCCTAAAAAATAACCGTCAGCAGATTTTTCATTTGTATTTCGGGTAGCATACCAGGCTATTACAGCAACAAGAATTGTAAAACCAAGAAAGGAAGCAATAGATAAAAAATCCATAATTGTAGGAATATTTTGAGTGTTAGTTAGAATTTATTTCAAACGCACAATTTAGTAAAAAATATTAAAGCTGGTACTTTATAGGTAAATGAACCACTTTCTTAGTTTCAAAAAAGCCTTCTTTAAAATAATCAGACAAACTATAGAGTTTAACTTTTGGGAAGTTTGTCAGTTCTTCAGTTAAATCACCTCCTTTAAGATATAGAATACCGTTAGGTAGTTGATGACGTTGTTTTTTTGCGGTTTTCTTTTTTGTCCATTTCACGAAATCATTCATATTAGTAACCGCTCGGCTCACTATAAAATCAAATTCTCCTTTTACCTTTTCAGCTCTTTGATGATCGGCTCTGACATTTTTTAATTTTAAGGCATCGGCCACTTCATTAACTACCTTTATTTTTTTACCAATAGAATCTACTAAATAAAAATTACTTTTAGGAAATAAAATTGCCAGTGGAATCCCTGGAAAACCACCTCCAGTTCCAATATCAAGAATGGTCGCTCCTTCATTAAAAGGTTGAACTTTAGCAATACCTAGAGAGTGAAGTACATGACGTAGATAAAGCTCTTCAATATCTTTTCTTGAAATAACATTAATTTGGGCATTCCAATATAAATACAGATCTTCTAGTTGCGAAAATTGCTTTTCTTGTTTTGGTGTAATGTCAGGAAAATATTCTTTAATTAGCTTCATAGAGATGCAAAACTAAATCATCTTGTTAAATTTTTAATAATTTAGAGCTTTAAAAGTTACTGCATTTAAAAATGCAGTATTTTTGTCAAGATTAAAAAGATAACTCAATTATGTCAAATAATATATCTGTAAAATTTTCTAGGGTCGATTCTGCGAAATTTTTTAGAACCCTAAATAAACGTGTAAATAATTATTTTAAAGAAAGAAATATTAAGAAAACAGGTAACTGGAAACTATATCTTAAGACATTTGTAATGTTTTCTTTATTATTTGTTCCTTTTATTCTTTTGCTTACTATTAGTTTACCAGGATGGGCTCAAATTTTATTTATGATGATTATTGGTGTGGGTATTGCAGGAGTTGGGATGAATGTAATGCATGATGCCAACCACGAGTCGTATTCAGATAAAAAATGGCTCAACAGATTGATGGGAAGTAGTATTCATATATTAGCAGGTAATGATTACAACTGGAAAGTACAACATAATGTATTGCATCATACCTATACAAATATTCAAGGTCATGATGAAGATATAGACGCGGGTAGGGTCATACGATTTTCTCGACATGCGAAATGGTATGCTATGCATAGGTACCAACAATATTATTCTATTTTTCTGTACGGATTATTAACCATAAACTGGGCGATTACTACAGATTTTAAACAGACCTATCAATATTTAAAAAGGAAATTGTCGTATGGTAAAATGCCAAATCCTGCTACGCAATGGACGAAGTTAATCATAGGTAAAATTGTGTATTATTCTTTTTGGGTTGTTCTACCTCTACTTACAGGGTATGCATGGTGGCAGGTTTTAATAGGATTCTTTATTATGCATTATACAGCAGGTATTATATTGAGTGTCGTTTTTCAATTAGCACATGTTATGCCAGATACTCAAATGCCTTTGCCAGATGAAAAAGGAAATATGAAAAATACTTGGGCAATTCATCAACTATTTACCACCGCTAACTTTGCACCTAAAAATAAGATCGTTGGTTGGTTTACGGGAGGCTTGAACAGACAAATTGAACATCATTTATTTTCTCATATTAGTCATGTACACTACAAAGACTTGGCTAAAATCGTAAAGAAAACAGCATTAGAGTTTAACCTTCCGTATAACGAATATAAAACTACAAGAGCTGCTATAATTTCTCATTTTCATCAATTAAAAGAGTTGGGTAAAAAGCCTGTAATGGCTTAAGTGAATTTCACATTTCATTAAATTTAGTTTAAAAAATAACTTTGTGTAATAAATTGTAGGAGTAGTCTTACATTTTGTGCATTAATCTTTATTTTTGAGAACTAAATTTTTACGATGATATCCTTGCAACAACAATTATCAGATAGAATACATAATCTTCCAACGTCTCAAACTTTAGCCATGGCAGCTAAAGCAAGAGAATTACGCGCAGAAGGAAAAGATATTATTAGCCTGAGTCTTGGTGAACCCGATTTTAATACACCCGATTTTATAAAGGAAGCCGCTAAACAAGCTATTGATGATAATTATAATTCTTATACACCTGTCAATGGATATTTAGAGCTTCGCGAGGCAATATGCAGAAAATTTGAACGTGATAATGGTTTGCGTTATACCGAAGATCAAATTGTAGTTTCTACAGGAGCAAAACAGTCGATTGCTAATGTTGCTATGGTATTACTAAACCCTGGAGATGAGGTATTATTGCCTGCGCCTTATTGGGTAAGTTATTCTGCAATAGCTACGTTGGCAGAAGCAAAATTTGTAGAAATAACATCTTCTATTGAAACGAATTTTAAGATTACGCCAGAACAGCTTGAAGACGCTATTACTGAAAAAACAAAAATGATCTTTTTTAATTCGCCAAACAATCCTAGTGGTACAACCTATACAGAGAGTGAATATAGAGCATTAGCTGAGGTATTAGAAAAGTATCCTACTATTTATGTTTTGTCTGATGAAATTTATGAACATATAAATTATAGCGAACCTACTTTTAGTTTTGCTAAAATTGAAAGTATGTATGATCGAACCATTACGGTTAATGGTGTGGCAAAAGCATTTGCGATGACAGGATGGAGAATAGGATATATTGGAGCACCAACATGGATAGCGAAAGCATGCACCAAGATGCAAGGACAAATTACTTCAGGTGCAAATTGTATTGCGCAACGCGCAACTATTACAGCTCTTGATGCTCCCGTTTCTAAGATTCAGTACATGGTAGATGAGTTTAAAGAACGAAGAGATCTCGTTCTAAACTTAATTAAAGATATTGACGGTATGACTGCAAACATACCTAGTGGGGCCTTTTATGTATTTCCTGATGTTTCTTCTTTTTTTGGTAAAGTTATAGATGGTTATGAAATTAATAATGCTAGTGATTTTTCATTATTTCTTTTAGAAAAAGCGAATGTTGCTACGGTAACAGGTGATGCTTTTGGGGCACCTAAAAATATTAGAATTTCATATGCGGCTTCTACTGAAGAATTAGAAGAAGCTTTTAAAAGAATTAAGCAAGTACTTAGTTAATGAGTTACAAACAAACTTTTACCACTGTTTGGGCAAATTTCGATCCAAACAGACATATGCGTCATACTGCATATAATGATTTTGCCGCCGAATGTAGAGTACGTTTTTTTAATGATAACGGATTTAATGTTGAACGTTTTGGAACAGAGAATTTCGGACCCATTCTCTTTAAAGAGGAAACAAATTTCTTACGAGAAATTAAAATGGGAGAAGATGTTACTGTAGAAATGTTTTTAGAAGGCATGTCTAAGAATGGAGAACGGTTTAAACTATTTCATAAACTCTATAAACCTGATGGAGTGCTTGCTGCAGAAATCAGCATATTGGGTGCTTGGTTAGATTTAAAAGAAAGAAAATTAATCGTGCCATCGAAAGATATGATTAATGTAGTGGCTGCATTAGAAAGAACAGATGATTTTGAAGAAATAATAGTAAAATCTAAGGTTTGAAAAAGTCTGTTGCGTACGCTTTAATTTTAGTACTACTGCTTCTTATAGGATACTTACTAATACCTTCTTCTAAAAAAAATGTTGAAGAAGATACCACATTACAACCATCAGATTCAGATACCAAAACAACATCAATATTTAATTTTTTACCTACATCTACCACTAATCAAATTATAAAGCATCCATATTATACAGTATCTTATAATGAGCCTCATGAGCAGGCAGAATGGGTGGCCTACGAACTTAAAAAAGAACATTTGTCAAGAACCCATAGAAAGCGACCCTTATTTGAAATTGATACCAAAGTAAGAACCAAAGCAGCACATTGGGGTAATTACAAGCAATCTGGGTATACTAAAGGGCATTTACTGCCTGCAGGTGATCGAAAGTTTTCTAAAGAGGCATATGAAAACACATTTTTAACTTCAAATATAAGTCCACAAAGACAAGATTTTAATGAAGGAGTGTGGAATAGGTTAGAGCAAAAAGTTCGTTATTGGGCTAGTAAAGAGCGACATTTATATGTGGTGACTGGAGGTGTTTTAGAAGAAAATCTTACAACGATTGGTCGCGAAAAAGTGTCGGTACCAAATTACTTTTATAAAGTACTATTAGACTATACAAAACCTGAAATTAAAGCGATTGCTTTTTTGGTCCCTCATCAAGATTCTAAAAAGCCATTATATAATTTTGTAGTTTCTATAGATGAAATAGAAAGGCTTACAAATATTGATTTTTTTCCTTCCTTGTCGGATGATTTAGAAGACCGACTTGAGAAAAATGATAGTTATAAGCAATGGAGTTTCTAATGTGTTTCGATGCTAGCTTTTAAAATTCCGAAAAGTTTATCGAATTCTTTATTTTGATTTGTAAATAATAAGAATGCCATTAATGGTAGCATGGTAGTTCCGTTTATGACGATGGCAGTAGTTTTTTTGATCGCTTTTTTCATAATTGATGTGGGTTTTACAACAATTAAACAACTAACAAATTAATTTTCCTACTTTAAAACAAAAAAGCCGCTCAAAGCGGCTTTTATATTTATATAGAAACTTAGAATTTATAACATCTCTACTTTACCAGAATGTAAGTTATATACACCGCCAGCAATTTTGATTTCGCCATTAGCTTCCATTTCTTTTAAAATAGGACTTCGCTCACGAATTCTATCCATGGTTAACAGTACATTATTCTCAACTGTTTTAGCAACGAAAGCACCATTTGATGAATTTAACTCTCCATCAACTTCATCTGAAGCTTTTTTAACAGCCGGTAGAATGTTATCTAACATTGCAGTGATGTTTCCTAATTCTACACCGTCACAGGCAGCTTTAACAGCACCACAAGATTCATGACCTAGAACCAATACTAATTTACTACCTGCCACTTTACAAGAGTATTCCATACTTCCTAGTATATCTACATTTTCAAAATTGCCTGCAACACGGGCAACGAAAATATCACCAATTGCTTGATCTAAAACTGTTTCTACGGGTACACGAGAATCAATACAAGATAATACTACTGCTTTAGGAAATTGTCCGCCTGTAGTTTGATTTACCAAGGTGCTATTGTCAAGTTGATTTGAATTACCAGAAGTAAATCTATCGTTTCCTTCTAATAAATCTGTTAATACACTCTCTGGAGTCATTGCTCCTTGCATTTCTTTTGTTATTGCTACGTTTTTTAATGCCATAATTTTTAGTTTTTAGTTAACTGTATCTTTTACATTTTCTTTTACCCAAACTACACAATCATCAAAATTCTCAAAAATGTGTTCTGTGGGTATAAAATCTGGAATAATATCTATACGCTCCATCATATATCTAGGTTGTTTTAACAAGCCTACAAAAAGTACTTGAATTCCGTTTTTTTGTAAATCTTGCAACATATCTTCCATTGCATAGAGTCCAGATTGATCCATATATTGCATTCGATCTAATCGCATGATAACGGTTTTTGCAGTTTTAGGAATTTGTAACCCTAATGCTTGGAAATCGCTTGTAGAACCAAAGAATAAAGGTCCCTTGATATGCTTTATAAAGACTTCTTCTTTTAAGTTCGTAGGAAATACATTTTCGTCTTTCCATGCTTTTTCTTTTTCTAAAGATTTTACATCAGAACGTTCGGCGGTAAGATCCCCAATCTTTTTCATAAACATTAGTGAGGCGATAACCAAACCAATACCAACGGCAAAAACTAAATCCCATAAAGATGATAATACTAACACTATTAGCATAATGAGTACCTCAGAACTTAATTTTAAAGGCCCAAGCTTAATGTCTTTAGGCATAGCTGGTATGGCTCTAAGCCCTTTATAATCCATTACACCAATACCTACGGTAATTAAAATACCTGCCAATACAGCTGCTGGAATTTGAGAGGCCAAATTAGGTAACCCAGGAATCATTAAAATACTGAATAATAATAACCCAGCAATCATACCAGATAAACGTGTTTTACCTCCAGAGTTGATATTTACAACCGTTCTAATAGTTGCCCCAGCTCCAGGGATACCTCCAAATAAAGCAGCAATACTATTACCAATACCTTGCCCCACGAGTTCTTTGTTGGGTTTGTGCTTTGTCTTGGTCATATTATCTGCTACTATACTAGTTAATAATGAGTCAATTGCTCCTAAAAGTGCTAGTGCTAAAGCAGTAAAAATATATGGTGTTATAGAACTTAAATTAAAATTTGTAATAATTTCTAAGTTAGGTAAAGGGAGTCCTTCAGGAATTTCAGGAATAGGTTTATAATCTAATTTTCCGAGCATAGCGATGGCCGACATTACTACTAACGCCACCAGTGTGCTTGGGACTTTAGTGGTAATGCGTTTAAATCCATAAATAATAAAAATTGTACCTAAAGCCAGCATAAGTTCTAACCAACTAATATTTTGTAAAGCTCTTGGTAGTACTTTCAGAGAACCAAGTACACCCGAAGCGTTTTTAGCAGCTAACGTTTGAGACTCTTTTAAAATATCTGCTTGCGTAACTTTTTCAGCTCTGGCAATAGTTTCCTTAAAGTCTTCTAAAACCAAGATACCTTCTCCAGCTTCTTCCTTTAGAATATTTTCAAGAATTACTTCTTCTGCTTGTGGCTTAAATTTTTCTACATACGACGCATCTTCTTTAGGGTAATAACCTAATGCAGGCAATATTTGAGTAACTAAAATAATAACGCCAATGGCAGTCATAAAACCTGATACCACGGGGTAGGGTATATAACGTATATATTTACCTAAACCTATAGCTCCTAAACCTATTTGCATTAAACCCGCCAATAAGAAAACAGTTAGAATTGCTGGTAAGGCTTTATTTACATCGCCATCGTTAGAGGCAATGATACCTGCAATAATAACCATACTTACTGCAGTCATTGGTGCCGTAGGTCCCGAAATTTGTGTATTTGTACCACCAAATAATGCGGCAAAAAATGATATAAAGATAGCTCCATAGAGTCCAGCACTAGGTCCTAGACCAGACGAAACTCCAAATGCTAATGCTAAGGGTAATGCTACAATACCTGCTGTGATACCACCAAAGGCATCACCTCTTATATTTGAAAATAAATTTTTCATACTATGTAAAATTATATAGTGAGTATAAAGTTGATTTTTTAATCTAGAAATTCGAGAACTAAATGAACTCAGGTGGGGGAGAATTAATACTAAAATAGAGGTCAGAATGCGAATTCAAATAGTAATTATGATTGTTAATAGCTACTAAATGATATTCTGAAGTATTAAATTGGGAAATTTCTAAGAATTTAATTTCAAAATCTTTAGCTATTTCATTCTCTTTATTTTCTTCATCGGTAATATCAACAACCGCAATAATATCTTTGTTATTAGTCACCAATGAAAGTACAGAAGGTGTAATAATACTAATGATAAAAACCAATGAAAAGAATAAAGAAATATAACTTCTATTCACATTTTTCTGTTTTAGAAAAGCAAATATACTATAAACAAAACACTTATTTATTAATTATCTCTTAAATAAAAAAAGCTCTCAAAAACTGAGAGCTTTAAGTGCGGCTGAAGGGAGTCGAACCCCCACGCCTCGCGGCACTAGATCCTAAGTCTAGCGTGTCTACCAATTCCACCACAGCCGCAGAATTGTGGGTGCAAATATAAGCAATACTTCAAAACTGCAAAGCACACATCTATATTTTTACTACTTTTGATTTTCTTCCAAATCATACATAAATGGATTCTATAAAATCATACATAAATCAACATAAAGATCGTTTTTTAAATGAGCTGTTAGAGCTGTTAAGAATCCCATCGATTTCTGCGGATTCGGCCTATAAAAAAGACGTGATTGCAACTGCAGAGGTTATTAAAAATGCTCTTGAAAAAGCAGGATGTGAAAAGGTTGAAATTTGCGAAACTCCTGGATATCCTATTATCTATGGCGAAAAAATCATCGATAAAAACCTACCTACTGTTTTGGTATATGGTCATTATGACGTACAACCACCAGACCCTTTAGATCTTTGGGATTCACCACCGTTTGAGCCTATTATTAAAAACACTGATAAACATCCTGATGGTGCAATTTTTGCTCGTGGGGCATGTGATGATAAAGGACAATTATATATGCATGTGAAGGCATTAGAGTATATGAACTCTGAAGGAAAACTACCATGTAATATAAAATTTATGATCGAAGGTGAAGAAGAGGTGGGATCAGAAGGCTTAGCTTGGTTCGTGCCCAGAAATAAAGAAAAATTAGCTAATGATGTGATTTTAATTTCAGATACTGGAATGATTGCGAATGATATTCCATCAATCACTACAGGCTTGCGTGGTTTGAGTTATGTAGAGGTAGAAGTTACTGGGCCAAATCGGGATTTACATTCAGGTTTATATGGTGGGGCCGTGGCGAACCCTATTAATGTTTTAACAAAAATGATTGCCTCATTGCATGATGAAAATAATCATATTACGATTCCTGGATTTTATGATAAGGTAGAAGAATTATCGGATGAAGAACGCACAGAAATGGCCAAAGCACCATTTTCTTTAGAAGCATATAAAAATGCTTTAGCTATTGATGCTGTTTATGGAGAAAAAGGATATTCTACCAATGAGCGTAATTCCATTAGGCCTACATTAGACGTAAATGGTATTTGGGGTGGTTACATCGGTGAAGGGGCCAAAACTGTAATTGCTAGTAAAGCGTATGCGAAGATTTCTATGCGATTAGTACCAAATCAAGATTGGGAAGAAATAACAGAACTATTTAAAAATCATTTCGAAACTATCGCACCCAAAGGAGTAAAAGTAAAAGTAACACCACATCATGGTGGTCAAGGCTATGTAACACCCATTGATTTTAAAGGATATCAGGCTGCGAGTAAGGCGTACGAAAAAACGTTTGGTAAAGTACCAATCCCTCAACGAAGTGGAGGTAGTATTCCTATTGTTGCACTTTTTGAAAAAGAGTTGAAAAGTAAAACTATTTTAATGGGCTTTGGTTTAGATAGTGATGCGATTCATTCACCGAATGAACATTTCGGAATTTGGAATTATTTAAAAGGTATAGAAACAATTCCTTGGTTTTATAAGTACTATGCTGAAATGAGTTAATTAAATACTATCTAACGTATTAAAATAGCCAAACTCATCGTTTGTAAGTTGTGATTTTTTAGTAGTTATTTTTTTCTTGGTATGATTTTCTTTAAAAAATTTACCTAATGTATTTAACTTGAATATTTCAGCTTTGATTTTTAAATGACTCATAATACTTTGTTTAGCGTTCAATTAGAATTCATTAGTAAAACAATTTAAAACATAAAATTCCCCTATTACGTATAAGAAAACAAGTAACATTTTGTTAGTTGACGCGTCTTATAGTGTAAATTAACTTCAATTATTTTGGATTCACAGCACAAAACAGCACGTATAGCTGGTCTTTTTTATTTTATACTCACTCTCACAGGTATTGTAAGTATTATGCTTGTACCTTCTAAAATAATAGACTGGAGTAGTTCTTTAGATACATGGACAACTATTAGTAATCCAGAAAGAAAGTATTTCTTTAATTTTTTTAACGGTAAAGAGTTACTTTTTATTGGAGTGGTTTCAGGTATACTATGCTACACTGCGTATATATTTTTAGCAGTATGGCTCTATAAATTATTTAATCAAATCTCAAAATTTGCAGCAATTTCTTTGGCGATTTTAGTATTTGCAAGTATCCCTTTTGCCTTTTCTGCGTTAACGCATTTAGCAGAGATTATTCCATTAGTGAATGGAGGTGAGCACTTAGGTAGTTTTACAGATAAACAATTAGCTTCTAAAGCATTTTTATCACTAAAAGCTTATGGTAGCGGACTTACCTTGGCTGAAATTTTCTGGGGGCTCTGGTTGTTTCCTTTTGGGTATTTAGTTTTTCGATCAGGTTTTTTACCTAAAATACTTGGTATTGCACTCATGTTAGGATGCTTTTATTATTTGATGGAAGTCTTGCGTTATTTTGTTATGCCCAATATAAACCAAACAATCTTATATGAAATACTTTCTTATGCAGCTATGATAGGAGAAATGGGTACTATGTTGTGGTTACTTTTTGTAGGAACTCGTTGGGAGCAATTAAGAAATAAAATGTTTAATAAATCTAAGGGCTAAACTTAGTTAAATTTTAACTTCTTAAACGTAACATTTTATTCGTTTTAGCGTTACATTATAATATACTCCCTTTATTATGTTAAAAAACTTCTTTTGGATGTGCTCTGGGGCAGATCCCGACCTACTTAACGATAGCCCAAAATCTGAACAAATTAAATACGCTGGTATTGGCGGAACTGTATTTTTTACAGCAGTTATGGCCTTCATTTCGGGTTCGTATGCATTATATACTGTATTCGATTCTGTCTATATAGCAATAGCATTTGGAGTTATTTGGGGCTTGCTTATTTTTAATCTCGATAGATTCATTGTTTCAACAATCAAAAAACAAGACAGTGTTTGGAAGGAATTGATTCAGGCTTCTCCACGAATTATATTGGCCGTTATCATTGCCATTGTAATATCAAAACCTTTAGAGATGAAAATCTTTGAAAAGGAAATTAATCAAGTATTACTAGCGCAAAAGAATGAATTGACTTTGCAAAATCAAACTCAGATTGCACAACAATTTACTCCAGAAATCAGTAGAATTCAGTCTGAAATACAATCGTTAGAAAATGCAGTTGAGGCTAAAGAAAAAGAAGTAAACGATCTTTATGATACTTATATCTCTGAAGCGGAAGGCACTGCGGGCACTATGAAGTTAGGAAAAGGACCTGTTTATAAAGAAAAGCGAGAAAAGCACGATGTCTTATTACAAGAACTACAGCAATTAAAGCAAGATAGTAAGTTAAAAATCTCTGAAAAAGAAGCGGCAATTGCTGCTTTAAGAACTCAAAAGGATACGCAGGTAACCTCTAGCCAACCCATTATTGATGGTTTTGATGGGTTAATGGCACGTATCAACGCCTTAGGCGAATTGGCTTGGTTTCCATCATTCTTTATTTTGTTGTTATTTTTAGCCATAGAAACGGCTCCGGTATTCGCGAAAATTATGGCTCCCAAAGGCGCTTATGACCTCAAGCTGGAAGAACAAGAAAATGCATTAAGTACTTGGGTAACACAACAGAAAAATCAAAGGGCTTCGTTATTGGCAACAGATACTTCTTTGAATGAAAAAGTATATTATGATGTTGCTGGAGATCAAGAAGTGTATGATTACAAAAAGCAGAAAGCAAAAGAGTTGTTGCAAAAGCAATCGGATGCTTTTTATAAAAAACAAACAGACTTACTTTAGGCTAGAATCCAAGTATTATTTTGGCAATATAGAAGAATAAAAAGATACCAAAAATATCATTACTGGTGGTAATAAAAGGTCCTGTAGCTATAGCGGGATCGATTCCTCGTTTGTTTAAAACGATAGGAACAAAAGTACCAATAAGAGCAGCAACAATAATTACTGACATCATAGAAATAGCTACAGTAAAACTGAATTTTGGTTCCATATTCATAAAGTAACCAGCTACTATTACAAGAATTCCTAAAACGACACCATTAATTAGGCTTAAGCCTATTTCTTTTACCAATCTATTAAATAGACTTCCTTTTACGGTGTCATTCGCTAAGCCTTGCACGATAATAGCTGAAGATTGTACCCCTACATTACCAGCCATTGCGGCAATTAATGGAGTAAAGAAGAATAGCTCTTTATATTTTGTAAGTGCGTCCTCATAACCTTCCATAATAAAAACAGCTCCTAGTCCGCCAAACAATCCTAAAATAAGCCAAGGTAACCTAGCCTTTGTAAGTTCTAAAATACTATCATCTGCTTCTACTTCTTGTGTAATACCAGCTGCTAATTGATAATCTTTTTCTGCTTCTTCTTTCAAAACATCAACAATATCATCAATAGTAATACGCCCTAATAGAACTTTATTATCATCCACTACTGGAATGGCTTCTAGGTCATATTTTGTCATTACTTTGGCTACTTCTTCATCATCATCATCAACATGTACTGAGTCAACGTTAGAAATATAAATATCGGCTATTTTTTGCTCACTTTTGGCAATGATTAAATCTTTGAGAGAAAGTCGGCCAATAAGCTGCTCATTTTTATTAACTACATAAATAGAATGAACACGTCTTACATCTTTTGCTTGACCACGAATTCTGCGAAGACATCCAGCAACTGTCCAGGTTTCATAAACTTTTACAAGCTCCTTTGCCATCAACCCGCCAGCTGTATCTTTTTGATACGCCAAAAGTTCTTCAATCTCTGCTTTGTGTTCTTTATCTTCAATCGCAGACATTACTACTTCTTGCCGCTCTTCAGGAAGTTCGGCTATCATATCTGCAGCATCATCAGTATCTAGCTCTTCAAGTTCTTCAGCAATTTCTTTTGCAGATAGGTTTTCAAGAATTTTCTCGCGAGTATCTTCGTCTATTTCCATTAAAATATCGGAAGTCTTATTACTATCGAGAAGTTTTATGATATAGACAGACTCATCGAAGTCTAACTCTTCTAAAAGTTCGGCGATGTCTGCATGATGTTCATCTTGAAACAACAATTTGAGTGCTTTATCATCACTACTATTGATGAGCACTTCAACGTGTTCTATAAATTCCTTGGTTACCTCAAGAGACATCGTTTGCTATTTTTTGCGTAAGATCAACAAAATTTTGAACAGATAATTGTTCAGGGCGCTGCGCAAATATAGCATCTTCTCTTAATTTATCTGATAAGTTTAAAGATTTTAAACTGCCTCGTAACATTTTTCTTCGTTGGTTAAAAGAAGTCTTTACAACGCTAAAAAATAATTTCTCATCAACAGCAAGTGTATAGTTTTCTTTTCTTGTAAGCCTAATAACTCCCGAATCTACTTTTGGAGGTGGATTAAATACACTGGGAGGCACTGTAAAAAGATATTCTGCAGTATAGAATGCTTGTGTTAAAACAGAAAGAATACCATACGTTTTTGTACCAGGTTTTTCACAAATACGTTGTGCAACCTCTTTTTGAAACATTCCTGAAAATTCTGGAATTCGATGTCGGTTTTCAATGGTCTTAAAAACAATCTGTGATGAAATGTTGTACGGAAAATTACCTATGATGGCAAAAGATCTCGTATTAAAAAAATTAGTAAGATCAATCTTTAAAAAGTCTTTTGATATAATTCGATCAGATAGGTTTAAATAATGAGCTTTGAGATATTCAACAGATTCAGAGTCAATTTCAATGACATGTGTGGTAAACTTTTTTTCGAGTAAGTATTTGGTCAGTACTCCCATACCAGGACCAATTTCTAAAACATCATCATATCCTTTTCCTGTTAAAGAATCAGCAATTTTTTTTGCAATATTTTCATCTTTTAGAAAATGTTGTCCGAGATGCTTTTTAGCGCGAACAGACATCAAGAAGTGATAAAATTTTTGGTATGATGCACCACATCTAACTCCGTTCTAAATGCTACAAACTTATTTGGAAAGAGTTGTCCCATTTCTTTACGTAATTCATCGGCATCTTCATTATAATATCTTTCTAATGTTTCTTTATTATCGGTTGTATATTGAATAGAATATGTAATGCCTGCTTCTTCTTTTACCATTACTTGGCATAATTTGGCTTCAGAAAATTTACCAGTTGCTAATACCTCTGGAATATGTTTGTCTTGCATCCAACGAAGCCAATCTTTGTTAATAGAAGTATCGATATTTATAGTGACGTTGTATATATACATGTTGTTAAATTTCAATTGCTAAAAATTCAAATTCCAAAAATAAATATTAGAATTTATCATTTTGATTTTTAGAATCATCTCCAAGAAATTGAATTGTTAAATTATTTTCATCTACTTTCTTTATAAATAATTTGCCTTTTTGAATTCCTAGACGATTTCTATATTTAGCTTCAATTACATTATCATGAATTTCTTTCCAAGAGCCATTATAGTTAAAATATGGAATTGGAGGAGTCCCACATGAAGAAGGAGAAGTACTTCTAAAAACGAATTTATGATCTCTCAAAAAACTGAATCCGATGACTTTATCTTTTAATTTTTCAACTCTTTCAAAAGTTAATTCTATGTCATTTGAGCCAGATAGAGACCAATGTCCAATAATTTTTTCGTCATAATTCTGACAAAGAGCATTGGAAGCATTAATAATTATAAATGGAAAAAGTAGAAGTATTATTCTCAAAATTATAATTGTTTATTATTAATATAACTTCTCCGTATTTTTTGATTCCTGTCTTGCACTAAAATAATAAATTGTTATAATTCCAAATTCTAAAAAAATTGGAATTTGCTATTTTAAACTTTGAGATTTATTAACCTTAGTTAATTGTATCTCCTCTCAGTTTTCTGAACCGTTTTCTGGCATCTACTAAATAAATACTTGACGGATGTTCAAAAATAATCTTTTGATACATTTCTTTAGCTTTTTCTAGATTGTGAAGCTTTTTTTCATAGAGCGCAGCAAGTCTATAGTAACTATTGTCAAGTAAAATACTAGGGTTCTCTAAAGCAATGATTTTTAAATAATTATTTTCTGCGTCGGTAAATGCATTTGTTTTTTCAAATAATTCGGCTTGCTTGAATAATGCTACATCTTTTATTTCGTGATCTTTATGTTCTTTAAGCACTTTGTTTAAGGTATCAATAGCTTGTTTGTTTTTATTTTGATAAGCTAGCAAATCGGCTTTGGCATATAATTGTAATGCTTTTGGTATCGAATCGTAACCTAAATTATCTGAAATGAGCAAGAACAGATCGACTGCATCATTAGCAATTAATTGTGAAGTAGAGCCTTTTAATACTTTTAATTGTGTAGATGCCCATTTAAAATCTCCTTTAAAATAAGAAGTTTGTGCTACCTTGAACCTAGCTTTCTGGGCTAATGTACTGTTCTTTAATTTATTTTGCACTTGGGTGTAATGTATTAATGCCTGATTGAACTGATTGGTATATACAAGTACATCAGCCAGTTTAATTTTCACTTCTCCTTTTTGAAATTCAGATGTAGTTTTGTGTAGAGCTTCTTTTAAAATTGAGATTGACTTCTCAGGATCATCTTTTTTAAAAGTTAAAAATTTAGCATAGGCTATTTGAATATCTATAGTATTACTGTTAATACCATAATTAGTTAATAATTCATTGAATTTCTGTTCGACTAAATCTAACTGCTCTTGAGAATTTGCCGTTTCTATATTAGCTTGTAAAATATATAATTGTGCCTCAAGCATTAAGTTTTGATCAACGGTGTTTTCTAATACATACTCAAAAGCGGCTTTTGTGGTTTCGAAATCATTATTATTAAAAGCAATATCACCAACTTCTGTAATTCCATCTAAACTTTGTTTACTACGTAAATAGATAGCTTTTTCTTGTATTAAAGCTTTGCCATAATCTCGTTGTTGCATATAGAGCCAGCTCAATAATTTATTCCATGAATTATTGGGGTTGGTTTGAAGACGCTTTAGTAATAATTTTCTGAAGGCAATATTATTTGAATCTTGACTATCATCAGTTAAAAAACGCCCAGCGTAGCGTTGAACTGTACTATAGTAACTTTTGTTTTTATCTACCATAGTTAGATACGCATCGAACATTTTTTCTACTTCACCTTGTTCGCCATAGATAAAAGCAACGTAGGCGTTGTAGTTAAGATCTGGATTTACTTTCATTGCTGTTTTATAGGCTTTCAAGGCATATTCTAAGAGGTGATTGTCCTGAAATGTTTTTCCGATAAGATAACCAGCATTCGGGTTTTTTTCTATAGAAGCAATTGCCATTTCATAATATGGGATAGCTAACTCTCTTTGATCTTTCAATTGAAGGTTATAACCAATTTCAACATCAACATATGGTTGCTTTGGAAATCTGTTTTTTTGCTTTTCTAATAATGCTGTGGCATTTTCGAAATTATCGGTTAGCTGATAACAAGTAAGTAACCGCTTAAAATAATCACGTCGTATCGGATTTTTCTCATATAACTTCTTATAAATTAAAGTTGCCTTTTCGTACTCCCCTTTTCTAAAGTAACTATAGGCTAATTGTGAATTTTGCGAAAAGCAAAATGCAGTAAAAAATAATAATATGACAATAAAATGTTTTTGCACGACGTTATAATATGGCTTCAAAGTTAATTAAAAGAACTGTTAAAAATTTGATAAAAGCATATGAGTTGAACTTTACACTGTAACATTTTGGCACGATTTTAGTCTTATATGTAACAACAATTAAAAAACTCAATGTCATGATCGAATTCAAAAAACACTACGAAATTGCTAAGAAAAAAGCAAAGCTTTTTATGAAAACGGGTAATATCAATGCTTATTTCAATGCATTGGTAGAAATGAATCACTACAAAAAAATGATGGTAGTGGCTATTAAGAGTTAGTCTATCTTACTAAAACCTGTATATTTTTGTAATACTTCTGGTATAATAATACTATTTTCTGTTTGGTAATTTTCTAAAATACCTGCCAATACTCTTGGTAAAGCTAGCGAACTACCATTAAGTGTATGTGCTAATTGACTTTTACCATCACTATTTTTAAAACGCAATTTTAGGCGATTCGCTTGAAATGTTTCAAAATTTGAAATAGAACTAATTTCAAGCCATCTGTGCTGAGCGGTAGAAAACACTTCGAAATCATAGGTGAGGGCAGAAGCAAACGTTAAATCGCCACCACACAATCTTAAAATTCGATATGGTAATTGTAATTCACGTAATATTTCTTTTACGTGTTCAACCATGCCATCTAAAGCTTCATAAGATTTTTCTGGATGTTCAATGCGCACGATTTCTACTTTATCGAATTGGTGTAGCCTGTTCAAACCTCTTACATGAGCACCGTAAGAACCAGCCTCTCTACGAAAGCAAGGAGTATATCCCGTATTTTTAATAGGTAAATCAGTTTCTTTAAGGAGGTCGCCTCTATATAAATTGGTGACAGGCACTTCAGCTGTTGGTATTAAATAGAGATCATCATTTGTAACATGATACATTTGTCCTTCTTTGTCAGGAAGTTGTCCCGTACCATAACCAGAAGCTTCATTTACTAAATGAGGAACTTGTATTTCTTCATAACCAGCTTCTGTATTTTTATCTAAAAAATAGCTGATAAGGGCGCGCTGTAACTTAGCTCCTTTTCCTTTATATACAGGAAAACCAGCACCAGTAATTTTTGCCCCAAGGTCAAAATCTATAATATCATATTTTTTTGCGAGTTCCCAATGTGGTAATGCGTTTTCTCCTAAAGTAGGAATTTCACCTTCTCTAAAAATTTCCTCGTTATCTTCATCAGTTACACCCAATGGAACCAATGAATTAGGAATGTTTGGAATTTGATATAATAATTGAGTAAGTTCTTCTTGCGAAACCGTTAATTTATCAGAAAGTTGTTTAGACTTTTCTTTTAATTGTCCTGTTTTTTCTTTTAATAAGTTAGCTTTTTGAGTTTCACCAGTTTTAAAGAGCTTCCCAATTTCTTTAGACAGTTTGTTAGATTGAGCTAGAACAGTATCTAATTGTGCTTGAGATGCTCTGCGTACCTCATCAATATCAATAATTTTGTTGATAGTAGTTTCGGCATTAGTAAAATTACGGACAGCCAATCCTTTTAATACCTCTTCTTTATGTTCTCTAATAAAAGCTACTTGTAACATTACAATTTAATTTTAAGAGAGCAAAGATAGCAATTGATTTATGAATGAAATAGTAAGAATATCGATTTTTAGTCAGAAAAATCGAGACTGACAACGATGCGCTTTTTTACTATTAGTAAAGCGATATGAGAGCACAATTTCGTGGCTACCATTGTCAAATTGATTAATACTTGTTAGCGCGTAGTCAAATGCGTAACCAATAGTAAAAACTGAGCCTATATCGGCACTAATTAAAGCGCTAATCGACTGTGCATTATTATAGGAAAAGCCTACAGAAAATGTTTCATTAAATAAAACACTAGCTGAAGCATTGATTGATACTGGTGCGCCGCTAACGACTTTTGTGATAACAGCAGGCTTGATCTTAAAATCTCTATTAATTTCGAAAACATACCCTCCAATAAAATAATAATGTGGTCGTGCCATGCTCTCATTAGTATCATCAAAATATTTATTGTGTAATAAATTTAACACAGAAGTACCTAAATACCATTTTTTTCCATACCAATAAATACCTGCTCCCACATTAGGTTTAAACTGTGATTCAGTTGGTGTAAATAAGGGGTCATTTGGATCTTGAGGATTAAATAAACCTGAATTTATATCAAAAATTTCTGCACTTAATTTTAGGCCAAATGCTAGTTCTGAAAGATTATTGACTTTAACCTTGTAAGAAGCATCAATATTAAAATTCTTTTGGCTCACAGGACCTATACGTTCTAACATAAAAGATCCGCCTATTCCAAATTTGTGTTTTTCAAAGTTTTTAAATCCGCTAACAGCATGTGTTTGAGGAGCATCATCAATACCATTCCATTGAAGGCGTGAGGATAGTGTGAGGTTTATAAAATCTTTGGTTGCAACATATGCAGGATTGTACAATTGTGTATTAAATACATACTGTGTGTGATGAGGTGTTTGCTGAGCACTTAATTTTTGACTTACAAAAATAAATACTATCAGAAGCAGAAAATATGTTAATGATTGTTTTATCATAACTTTACATATACCCATCCTGATAATTTAATATTTCTATAGTTCAAGTCAAGGGTATAAAAATACGTACCTGCAGGAACTTTTTTAGATGTTTTAATAGAAAAGCTTGAGTTTGCGGTTCCATCCCAATTGTTTTGATAGTTTTGTTGTTCAAAAACTAAATTTCCCCATCGGTTATAAACTTTTACCTTATTGTTTTCGAATAACGAACTTGAAATGCCTTCAATAGCGAAAGTATCATTAAATCCATCATCATTGGGTGTAAAAAAGTTATGTATTTCTATTCCTATTTTCGTAATTAAAGTTTCTTGAGAAGGTAAAGGAGTACATGCATTATCGATAGGTGTTATTAAAACTCTAATTTGATCATCATTACTTAAAGAATTCACATTATTTACAGTTAGAATGCTTGTGTTAGTTCCTGTGAATTCAGACGATTCTGGTATAGCTTCCCATATATTAGCAACGCTATTAAAAAGTTGCCATTGATAAGATAATGTTGACGAGCTACTAGCTACTACAGCTAGTGAAATTGATGTATTATTAGTGAGAATAGTATTGTTGTTTGATACTATAACTTCATTAATCGGAGGTTGTTGATCAATAATGATGCAACTTTGCGAATAAGAATTTGCTACTAATAGAACAGAAAAAAAGGCAAACAAAAATTGTTGATAAAACATCTCAAAAGGGAAATTGTTCGCTATAAAAACGAAAGGATGTACATGTTATTGCCTCTACAGTTAGTCTATTTTTCTAGGTAAAAGCCATTTACTATGTTCTAAATGTGCCCATTTAACAGCAGCAATGTCTATAGAATCATTTACTAAGGGTTGGTAGGATTTTCCATTTACACTCACTTTGCCTTTGACATAAACTGCAATATCTTTTCCTTTAGCTGCATATTCTTTTTTTAATCGTTGTGAAAATTGCCATATAAAATCTGGTTTGGTTCCAATTGATCGCATTTGTTTTTTAGAGAGGTAGTCTTTTAGTTTAATTACTTCTTTTTTCTTTGTATCCTTATCAACGACAGTAAATGTTTGATAACCTGATTTAGAACGAAGCATCATGCGCCAACTCAGACGATGTCCTTCTTCTGTCCACAATACATTATCTTCAATTACCCAATGTCTTAACGGAAGTAATAATTGAATAAAAATATAAATACCTAAAAAAGTAGTAATTGCAAATTTATTTTTTGGTGGTTTAACCTCATTAAGGTTATAAAAAGGTTTTTTCTTAAGAAATAGTTTATGAATACTACTACCCTCAAAGAAAAATATGGCAAAGCTTAGTGATAAGAAAGGGAAAATACCTACTTGAAAAATAGTAGCATTAAATAGATGAAAGAAAACAGAAACAGCAAAAGCAAATTTTCGAGTCTTTTTAATTAGTAATAGAGGAACAATTAACAGATCAAATAGCAAACCTCCATAACTCAAAAAATAAGGAAACCATTCTTGTTTAAATAAACTGCCAACTATTGGATATTTAATTTTTGAAGTGAGAAAAATTTTAGCAGGAATAGCTTGTAGCCAGTCAGGGTATATTTTTGCTATTCCTCCATAAAAATAAACTAATCCAATTTGTGTCATTAAAATCAAAGATGTCCAAAAAGGAACTGAGATTGATTTTATTTCTGGGTTTCTTTTAGCATCAATAGATTTGTAATTGTTGGCAGGTAAAAAGATCATTATAAAACTTAGTAACGCAGTTAAATAATAATGATTATTATAGGAACTTTTTTGCATTAAATAAGTAGCAGACCACATTAAAAAGAAACCTATCATAGCTAATCTATAGCGATACCCTACCATGACACAAAACCCGAAAATTCCCATTAAAAAGTAATAATAGTACATACCATTACCAGGTAAAGGTTGTAAAAACTCAAACCCAATAAAAGTAAATGTGAATTTTGGCGCAACTAATGTTCGGGTGACCCAACCTGTGAGTATGGCGCCCCAAGATTCTAAAAAAAGTAATAAGCCAAAAACAATTCTAAAGATTATTAAAGGCGTATTATCAATATGTCTATAGAGAAATCGTTCCATTATCTATAAGTTTTCGAGCCTGTTTTTCGTCTTTTTTAATTTGCTCAAAAAGTTGTTCAACAGAATCAAATTTATGTTCATCTCGCAATCTTTTAAGTAAGTGCACAGTGATTTGTTTTCCATAAAGATCAGCTTTGAAGTCTAATAGATGTACCTCGATAGTTTTGTGAGTTCCATCAACTGTTGGTCGCTTTCCTATATTCATAATTCCGAAAAATGAATTCTTTTGTACAATAGTTTTAACTACATACACCCCAGTTTTCGGAATCAACTTATAGTCTTCATTTATATGAATATTTATTGTTGGGTAGTTATATTTTCTTCCTAAAGCTTTTCCTTTTACCACTTCACCAGTAATATTATAAGAATAGCCCAAATATGTATTTACTCTTTCTATATTGCCGGCCATAAGTGCGTCACGAATTTTTGTAGAACTTACAGCTACATCTTTAATATCTTGCGCAGGTATTTCTTCAACTTCAAAATTATAAGTCAGTCCATATTTCTGTAATTGCTCAAAACTACCTTCGCGATTTCTTCCGAAACGATGGTCATAACCAATAACAAGCTTCTTTATTTTGAGGTTGTTTACTAATATAGAACGTGTAAATTCTAACGCAGAAAGTCTTGAAAATTCCTTTGTAAAAGGTTCTATAATTAAATGATTTAATCCTAAAGATTCAAGCAATTCTATACGTTCATCAATGGTATTCAATAAACGTATAGGATTGCTCTTTTGTAACACCATACGAGGATGTGGGAAAAAGGTTAAAATTACAGACTCGCCATCAGAATTTTTGGCATCATTAATTAAATTTTTAATAATTTCTTGATGGCCAATATGCACACCGTCAAAAGTACCAATGGTAACTATTGTAGCTTTATCACTTTTAAAATCTTGATACGAAGGGTATATATTCACAGAAGAAATTTAAGGCTCAAATATCACTTTCTCATTGATTTTGTGAAGTACATGAGGAATGTTCTCAACACTAAAATCTATGTTCAAAGTTAGCTCATTTTTTTTGATGTTAAGGTTAAAATTTCCATCGGTAATTTTAAAATAACCTGCTGTGCCTTTGCAGTAACACGCTCGGTAGAGTATAAGGTTGATTTTTTTAAGTTTGTGATTGTTTAAATTTAGTTCTGTGTCAGATTTACTAATATTAAAATAAATAGCCTCCGTAAAGTGACCATCAACAGTGTTCTTTACTTTTTTACGTTTTAGTTTGTATTTAATGAGAATGCTGTCACTCTTTATAAAATTAGCATAATAAAAATCAAATGTATCTTTTTTTAATTGTATAGAGGTATTCGGGATAATCTCTAAGTTACATTCATAATTTTTAGGGCAAGATTCTAAAGAAAATATACCGTTTTCTATAATTTTTTGAGCTAAAGTGCTTTGTTTTTGTGCCACACAACTTGTAATAGCGATACTTAAAAATATATTGAGTAAAAATTTCAACAATTAGTTTTTCGTTAAAGATAAAAAATATAAAGATGGCCAGCTGTATTATTTATTTTCTAAATTTGTTTACTTACGAATACGTTAAGATATTTTAAAAATGCTCAAAAAAGATATTCTTTTTATTGTTTTATTTTTTTTTATTACAGTGAGCTCTCTTGCTCAAGAAAGCGCTATTTGGAAAGAAAGCAGAAAGAAATCGAGTAGCGGTAATCATCCAAAAAATGTAAAAGTTTATAAGTTAGATGAAATTGCATTTAAATATCAAATTCAGAAAAAAAGTAGAGCTATTGTTGATTTTCCAGATGCTAATGGAAATATAACAAAATATAGAATCGAGGAAGCATCTGTTATGCATCCTAAGTTAGCTTCTAAGTTTCCTAATAATAAATCATATAAGGGCGTTGCTGTTGATAATTCATTGAATACAATAAGATTTAGTATGAATGGATTGGGTTTACATGCGGTTATCCGAGAAGTTGGTAAAATCCCAGCATACATTAATCCTGTTGCAAAGAAAGAAAATTTATATGCAGTTTTTAAAAGAAATGATTTTGAGTATAAAAATTCGTTTGAATGTTTAGTTGAGGAAAATGTTAGGTATGAATTGAGAAAGTCTGCAAACAAAATGACAAATGACCTAAGGTTGAGAACTTTCGAATTAGCTTTAGCAACGACTGGTGAATACTCTCAATTTCATATTGCTGCTGCAGGATTAACCAATGGAACTGATGCTCAAAAAATACAAGCCGTAATGGACGCTGTTGAAGTGAGTATTAATCGAGTAAATGAAATTTTTGAGCGCGACGTATCTTTGACTTTGCAGTTGATCCCTAACACTAATCTATTGTTTTATTTAGATGCCAATACTGATCCTTATTCTAATGGTGATGGTGTTGCGATGCTTAGTGAAAATCAGACGAACATAGATAATATAATTGGAGCTAATAATTATGATATTGGTCATGTATTTAGTACTGGTGGTGGAGGTGTTGCAACATTAGCATCTCCTTGTAGTGGTGGTAAGGCAAGAGGGGTTACGGGACAGCTTAGTCCTGTTGGTGATCCATTTTCTGTAGATTTTGTAGCGCATGAACTAGGGCATCAATTCGGCGCAAACCATACTTTTAATGGTACTGCTGGTAATTGCGCCGATAACCGAAATGATAATACAGCAGTAGAGCCTGGAAGTGGTACTACTATTATGAGTTATGCAGGTATTTGCCCTCCACAAAATGTTCAGCCTTTGGTGAATGATTATTTTCACGCCATAAGCCTTCAAGAAATGTTTGCTTTTATTAGTTCTGGAGGTACAAATTGTGATGATGAAACAACCCTTGTAAATAATGCTAATGTACCCATAGTAAATGCTGGACCTAATTTTACAGTACCGGTCGGAACTCCATTACTATTAAAAGGAGTGGGCTCTGATGCAGATGGTGATTCATTAACCTATACATGGGAACAAACAGATAACGGTACAGTAGGTATTTCTAGCCCGCCAAATGCTACTCAAAACCAAGGAGCTATGTTTCGATCGCTCCCTCCAGTTGTATCTGCAGCTAGATATTTACCTGAGTTAACCACCGTTTTACAGGGTGATTTGTCTTCTACTTGGCAAGTATTACCTACAGTTGCAAGAACGATGGATTTTAGATTGACAGTGCGTGACAATGTTTTAGGTGGCGGACAAACGGCATTTGATGATATGCGTATAACGATTGATAATAATTCAGGTCCGTTTGTGATTACAAGTCAGAATGAAAATGAGGTTTTTTGGGCTGCTGGAACACAAGAAACTATTTCTTGGGATGTTGCTAACACGAATGTAGCGCCTGTAAATTGTACTAATCTTAATATTTTGCTTTCTCTTGACGGCGGGACTACTTTTCCTATTACACTAGCTTCTAATGTTGCTAATGACGGAAGTCATGAAATTACCGTTCCAAATAATTTTAGTACCAATGCCAGGATTTTAGTTGAAGGGGTGAATCATGTTTTTTATGCCGTTAACCAAACTACTATTAATATAACAAACGATTTTGCGATAAGTGTTGCAGAAAATAAAAGAGAAATATGTACGCCAGAGAATGCGGTTTATGATTTAAACCTGAATTTTGCAAGCGGTTTCAATCAAACAGTAATCCTTTCGGCTACCAATTTACCAAATAATGCTACAATAAATTTTGATCCTAACGAAGTTACTAGTACTTCTAATGTTCAAATGACAATTAGTAACACAGGAAATATTGACTTAGGGTCTTATACGATTGATATTTTAGGAACTTCGGGATCAATTACTCGAAGTTCACAAGTTCAATTAGAAATTTTTAATAGTGAATTAGAGCAACCAGAACTCACGAATCCAACAAATGGTTCTAATACAGTTTTATCATTAGGATCTAGTTTTAGTTGGGTTGAAGATGTTAATGCACAAACCTATGATATTGAAATATCATCAAACGCTAATTTCTCTTCTATTATCGAAACGGCTACTATTACTTCTAATAATTATATGCCCAATAACCTTACGGACGCTACAACATATTATTGGAGAGTTAAATCCAATAATATTTGTGGTTCTAGTGAGTTTTCTGAAACATTTGTATTCACAACAAGCGAAATTATTTGTAATTCTTACGAAACCACTTCTGCAGAAGTAAGCATACCTGACAATAATGAGGCAGGTGTTAATTCAATTATTACAATACCAGATAACACAATTATTAATGATATAAATGTTACCATAAATATTAATCATACTTGGATGCGTGACCTAATCATTACACTAGCTAGCCCTTCAGGAACTAAAATACAGTTGTTCGAGAGACAATGTAGAGGTGATCAAGGCAATATAAATATGGCAGCGACTTTTGATGATGAAGGTGAAATTTTAGTGTGTGCTAACGCTTCACCTGTTATCACTGGCTTTGTAGTTCCGCAGGAACTGTTAAGTCAGTTTGATGGAGAATCTTCAGAAGGTGATTGGGTTTTAAATGTGGCAGATATAGCAGCTGAAGATACAGGTGTAATTACTAGTTGGTCATTAGAGATTTGTGAGAGTAAAGCGGTTGCTGCTGTTGCTGGAGAAATATTTGGTAATCTTTTAATTTGGCCTAATCCTGCAGGCGAAGAAGTAAATATTAGTTTTACTTCTTTAGATCAAAATGACACTAAGATCAAATTATATGATACGCTTGGTAGGTTAATTTTAAAGCGATCATATTCGACAGAATCGGTCGTGTTTGAGCAAAAAATTCCTGTTAGTGTTATAAGTCCAGGTTTGTATTTTATTCAAATTAACAAAGGCAACAAAGAAACTACGAAGCGACTTATTATTCAATAACTCATTATCGAATTTATTATGCGTGCATTGTATAATTAAAAAGAAATTGTATTTTGCGACATTGTTAACCTAATTAATTACAATTATGAATAAACTTTTTACTATTGTTTTTATACTATTTTTAAGCGTAGGAGTTTTTGCGCAAACAGTAGTGTCAGGAACAGTAAAAGACTCAGATGGTCTACCTATTCCTGGAGCTAATGTGATCGTTGTAGGTACTACGCAAGGTACATCGACAGATTTTGATGGTAAGTATACCTTAACAGTAGATCAAGCTCCGCCTTTTTCAATTCAAATTTCGAGCATTGGTTACGAAACTATGACTAAAGAAGTTACCAAATCACCCGAAACGATTGATATTACCCTTTCAGAAGGAAATCAATTAGATGAAGTGGTAGTTTCTGCTTCAAGAACACCAGAAAGAATTTTCGAATCTCCAGTTACTGTTGAAAGATTTGGTTTAAGAGAAATAAGAAATACAGCATCAGCTGATTTCTATGATGGTCTTGAAAACTTAAAAGGTGTTGATATTAATACGAATAGTTTGACTTTTAAGTCAATAAACTCAAGAGGTTTTGCAACATTTGCTAACAATCGTTTTATGCAATTAGTAGATGGTATGGACAACTCTTCTCCAGCATTGAACTTTCCTATTGGTAACTTGGTTGGTATGATTGAAACTGATGTAAAAAGTGTTGAATTATTACCTGGAGCTTCTTCAGCTTTATATGGGGCAAACGCTTTTAATGGAATTCTTTTTATGACCAGTAAAAATCCATTTGATCACCCAGGCTTAAGTGCTTATGCAAAAGCAGGATTTACACAGCAAGAGGCTAATGGAAATAATCCTTATCATGATTTTGGCTTACGAGCAGCTTATAAGTTTTCAGAAAAATTTGCAGCAAAAGTAAACTTTGGATTTTTGAAAGGTACCGATTGGGGTGCTAATAATTTAGCTGGTAAACCAGGAGGAGGTGCTACTCGAGCTTCATTAGATTATGACGGTATGAATGTATATGGCGACGAGGTGTCAACAAATATTAGAGCTGCCTCAGGTGGTTTGGGTATTATACCAGATGTAGAAGTAAGTAGAACAGGTTATAATGAAAGCGATCTTACAAATTATGAAGCAAAAAGTGTGAAAGCAGATTGGGGATTATATTACAGACCTTGGGCTAATGATTTTGAAATTGCGTATGTAGGTAAATATGGGACAGGTAATACGATTTACCAAGGTACTAATAGATATTATATAGATGGTTTTTGGCAGCAACATCATAAGCTAGAGGTTAGAAATGACAATTTCTTTGTAAGAGGATATGTAGTTTCTGATGATGCAGGTGATTCTTATGATATGGTTTTTACTGGAATTAATATTAATAATGCATGGAAAAATAATAGACAGTGGTTTGGTGAATATATAGCAACATATGCTGCAACTACTTTAGGTGGTGGTACTGACGCACAAGCACATGCAGCGGCTAGAGCACAAGCCGATAGTGGAAGATTTTTACCAGGAACACCAGAGTTTCAACAAGCTTTTAACGAAAGTATTAGCAATCCAGACTTAACAGTAGGATCTAAATTTCAAGATCAATCAAGGTATTACCACGGAGATGTAAACTATAATTTTTCTCATTTAGTTGATTTTGCGGATATTCAAGTGGGGGGATCTTATAGAAAATATAGACTAAACTCTTCAGGTACAATTTACACAGATGCAGACGGACCAATACGATATAATGAGTTTGGTGTATATACTCAGATTCAAAAGAATTTTGAATTAAGTGATGCTTTTGAGTTAAAATTAACAGGTTCTGCTAGATATGATAAATCTGAATTTTTTGACGGTTTTGTTTCACCTCGACTTTCCGCTGGTTTAACAATTAATGATAATCATAACATAAGAGCTTCGGTACAAACTGGTTTTAGAAATCCTACGACACAAGACTTATTTATTGGTTTAGACGCTGGTAGAGCTGTTTTAGTAGGGGGAGCACCAGATAATTTAGATCGTTATACAAGAGATTTTTCTGTAAGCCAAATAGCACAAGATAATTTAGGTCAAGCCGGAACAATTACACAAACAGGTAGAGCAGCTTATGAAAATTCTTTCTTAGCTAGTTCTGTAAGTGACCCTAATTCTACTGATGATTTTGAAGATACAGGTAATCCAGCTTCTTTAAGACAAGGTAATTCTGATTTAGTACAACCTGAAAAAGTTACAGCTATTGAAGTGGGTTATAGAGCTAAAATAGATAAGGTAACAATAGATTTAGTAGGTTATTATAATAAATTTGAAGACTTTATTTCAAATGAATTTGTTATAGCACCATATTATGGAAGTACAAATCCTTCAGACGGAGCTAATTTCTTATTGGCGGCTCAAGCTATTGCAAATGGAGATTTTCAAACATATCAAACGTATACAAATTCTGAAGTTGATGTAAATTCTTATGGAGCTACACTCGGAGTTTCGGTTAAGTTATTAAATAAATTAGACTTAAGTGCTAACTACACGTATACTAAACAAGATTTTGATCAAGAAAGTTTCCCAGATTTTAGAACTAGTTTTAATACTCCTGAGCATAAAGTTAAATTGTCTTTAGGGAGTGCTAACTTAGTAGAGAATATTGGGTTTAATGTAGCTTGGAGATGGAGTGATGATTATTTCTGGCAGGCAACATTTTCAGATGGTGAAGTACCTTCATTCAATACATTAGATGCACAAATTAATTTTAAAATACCTAAAATGAAATCTACTATTAAATTTGGAGCTACTAATTTATTAGGTGACGAATACTTTACTGCAGTGGGTACTGGTTTCATCGGTTCTCAGTATTATGTTTCATGGACAATTAATAATTAATAAGAATGAAAATAAATATTAAATATATATGGTTTATAGCAGCATTAACGATTTTTGCTGCTTGTGAGAGTGATGATGATAGTTCTACTCCATTGGTAGAAGAATTACCTGCATTAAGTGCTGGAAATGCAAACTTTTCAAAATATGTGTCAGTTGGTAATTCACTTACAGCTGGTTTTACTGACAATGCTTTGTTTGTTGCAGGTCAGAATAACTCATTTCCAAACATGCTTTCTAATAAATTTTCACTCGTTGGTGGTGGTGCTTTCGTACAACCTTTAATGAATGATAATTTTGGAGGGTTGCTTTTAGGAGGTAATCGAATTGCCGACCCGCGATTGGTTACCACAGGAGGAGCTCCATTACCTTTGGAGTCTGTGGTTGGCCCCGTTGCTATATCTACAGATTTAGCAGTTAATAATCCGACAGGTCCATTTAACAATATGGGTGTACCAGGAGCGAAGAGCTTTCATTTAGTAGCACCTGGTTATGGTAATGTGAGTGGTTTATTATCAGATCCAGTAACCGCTAATCCATATTTTGTACGAATGACAGGAGCTACTCCAAATGCTACTGTACTTGAATTGGCTGCAGGACAAGCACCTTCATTTTTCTCTTTATGGATAGGGAATAATGATGTATTAGGGTATGCTTTGTCTGGTGGTGATGGTACAATAGACCAGCTTACTGATCAAGCAACTTTTGACGCTGTATATAGTTCATTAATATCGAATATGACCGCAGGAGGTGCTCAGGGAATCGTTGCTAATATTCCTAATGTTACAGCAATACCGCATTTTACGACGGTACCTCACAATCCATTAGATCCTACGAATCCATCTTTTGGTTCATTAATCCCTTTATTAAATACAGTTTTTGGATCTTTAAATCAAATATATGAGGCAATAGGGCAATCAAATCGTTCAGTAGTTTTTGCTGCTGATGCAGCGAGTGCTGTTGTTATAAGAGATGAAAATTTAACAGATATTTCAGCAACGATTGCTGGAGCGTTAGCTGCCAATGATGCATTTCCCGCATTATTGCAGCAATTTGGTCTTCCAACTGATGCTCAGACGATACAGATAGTTGCTGGTTTGCTTGGAAACACATATGGACAAGCTAGACAAGCTACTGCAGATGATCTTTTAGTATTACCAAGTAGCTCCATAATAGGAACAGCAAATACAGATGCGGTTGCTTTTTTAATATCACAAGGACTTCCTGCTGCAATAGCTGGTCAGTTTTCAGTTGAAGGCGTAACGTTACCTTTAGCTGATAAATGGGTAATAACACCAGAGGAACAAACTGAGATTGCAAATAGAACGGCTGGCTTTAATGCTACTATAGAAAGTTTAGCTTCTACAGCAGGATTAGCGGTTGTTGATGCTAATGCATTGTTAGATCAATTAGCAAGTGGAGGTATTGCTACTGGAGATTTTATTCTTACTTCTAACTTAGTAACTGGAGGTGCATTTTCTCTAGATGGTGTACATCCTACTGCAAGAGGATATGCTTTAATAGCGAATGAGATGTTGAAAGCTATAGATACTGCCTATGGTTCTAATTTTGAAGCTTCTGGTAATCTTTTAAATGTTGGTGATTTTCCAACAAATTACTCTCCTACATTGCAGTAGTAGAAGATTAAATAAAATAAAAAAATACTCTCAATTTGAGAGTATTTTTTTATATCAAAAAAAGAGATAAAAACAATGCCAATTTTAAATTAAAAAATTATCTTTGCAGCGCGAAAACAGAGTGTGTTTTCATTCAATTAAAAAGCATAATATTAAATAGATAAGTAATGTCAAAAGTTACAGGTAAGATTGCTCAAATTATAGGTCCTGTTATCGATGTTGAGTTTGCATCAGAAGCTGACCTTCCAAAGATTTATGATTCATTAGAAATTACAAAACAAGATGGATCGCTATTAGTACTAGAAGTTGAACAACACATTGGTGAAGATACGGTACGTTGTATTGCAATGGATTCTACAGACGGTTTGAGCAGAGGTTACGAAGTAGTAGCTACTGGTAATCCTATTCAGATGCCTGTAGGTGAAGATATTTACGGTCGTTTATTTAATGTAACAGGAGATGCGATTGATGGTTTAGGTAATTTACCTAAAACTGAAAAAGATGGGTTATCAATACACCGTGAAGCTCCTAAGTTTGAAGAATTATCAACATCTACAGAAGTTTTATTTACAGGTATCAAGGTAATCGATTTGATTGAGCCATATGCAAAAGGTGGTAAAATTGGATTATTCGGTGGTGCTGGTGTAGGTAAAACAGTATTAATTCAAGAGTTGATTAATAATATCGCTAAGGGTCATGGTGGTTTATCTGTATTTGCTGGAGTTGGTGAAAGAACACGTGAAGGAAATGATTTGCTTCGTGAAATGTTAGAATCTGGTATTATTAAATACGGTGATGATTTTATGCATTCTATGGAAGAAGGCGGTTGGGATTTAGAAAAGGTTGACAAAGCAGGAATGAAAGATTCTAAAGCAACATTCGTGTTTGGTCAGATGAATGAACCTCCTGGAGCACGTGCACGTGTTGCCTTATCAGGTTTAACAATTGCAGAATATTTTCGTGATGGAGCTGGCGACGGACAAGGAAAGGATGTGTTATTCTTCGTTGATAATATATTTAGATTTACACAAGCAGGTTCTGAAGTATCTGCACTTTTAGGTCGTATGCCTTCTGCGGTAGGATATCAGCCTACGTTAGCAACAGAGATGGGTGCAATGCAAGAGCGTATTACATCTACAAAAACAGGTTCTATTACTTCTGTACAAGCAGTATATGTACCTGCAGATGATTTAACAGATCCTGCACCTGCAACAACATTTGCCCACTTAGATGCAACAACCGTATTATCTCGTAAGATTGCCGAACTAGGTATTTACCCAGCGGTAGATCCTTTAGATTCTACGTCTAGAATTCTTACAAGAGAAATTTTAGGTGATGAGCATTATGATACGGCGCAAAAAGTAAAAGAATTATTACAGCGTTATAAAGAATTGCAAGATATTATTGCCATTTTAGGTATGGAAGAATTATCTGAAGAAGATAAATTGGTGGTACACAGAGCTCGTAGAGCACAACGTTTCTTATCACAGCCTTTCCATGTTGCTGAACAATTTACAGGTATTCCAGGAGTATTAGTTGATATTAAAGACACTATTAAAGGCTTTAATATGATCATGGATGGTGAGTTAGATAAATACCCAGAGGCCGCATTTAACTTAAGAGGATCAATTCAAGATGCAATTGATGCTGGTGAGAAAATGTTAGCGGAAGCTGAAGCATAAAATAATAGAAATATGTATTTAGAAATTGTAACACCTGAAGCTGTAGTATTTAGTTCGAATGTAGATTCGGTGACTGTACCTGGCATTAACGGTGAATTTCAAATGTTAGAAAACCACGCTCCAATTGTATCTTTATTAACTCAAGGAGAAGTTAAAGTACATGTACATACTCAAGAACATCTTGAGTTAGATGAGTTGAGTGGTCACTTAAAATCTCACATAGATGATGATAAAGTATTAGTTATGCCAATTAATTCTGGAACTATTGAATTAAATGAAAATAAGATTATCATCTTAGCTGATTAGATTGAGAAATAATTTAAAATAAAAACTCGGAGTGAAAGCTCCGAGTTTTTATTTTATTTGCTTTATTGAAAAGAAGTTATACTTAGAATTTACCTGTTATCCATTTATATAAATCATTTCCATTTGCATACAGTAATAGAGTGATTAATATTATAAAACCTGTTACTTGGGCATACTCTAAAAATTTATCACTTGGTTTTCTTCCCGAAATCATTTCGTATAACGTAAATACTACGTGACCTCCGTCTAAGGCAGGTATGGGTAATAAATTCATAAAGGCTAGCATAATTGATAGGAAAGCTGTTAAACTCCAAAAACGTTGCCAATCCCAATTCGTTGGAAATATACTTAATATTGTCCCAAAACCACCTAAGCTGGTTGCTCCTTTTTTTGTGAATACATATTTAAATTGTGCTATATAATCTCTTAGAGTCCAGTAAGCCATTGAGACACCTTTAGGAATACTTTCAGTAAAAGAATAAGTTTTATGCTCTTGAGTAACATAATCTATTAAGGTGTTTTTGGGATATACACCAATTCTGCCTTCCGAATCAGGTGTGATTTTTAATGTATCAATAGTATTAGAACGATCAATGACAAAAGTCATTTCTTTCTTTTCTAGATTTTCTTTAACAATTGAAGTAAATTCGTCCCAATAATTAATTGTTTTCCCATCAATTGAGACAACCTTATCATTACTTTTTAAGTTTGCTGCCTTAGCTGGAGAATTTGGGGTAATGCTATCTAAAATAGCTCCGAATCTAGGAGAAAATGGTTCCATGTTACCGCTTTTCCACATTGCTAACCCTATGTCTTCAGGTAATTCAATTAGTTCAGATTCACCATTTAAATGTTGAACTTCTATGTTTTTTATATCTCTTAAAAACAAGTTCTTATTAATATCTAAAACATCAAAAGGAACCTCTCCATTAACCTTTAAAATTTTATCACCGTCTTTAAATCCATATTTTTTAAAATCTTTAGCGACTGTAAATCCAGCTTTAACCTTATCGGTCGAAACATAATTCTCTCCCCAAATATTTAAAATCATGGTGTAGATAAAAAAACCTAGAATAAAATTCACAGTAACTCCACCTAACATAATAATTAATCGCTGCCATGCGGGTTTTGATCTAAACTCCCAAGGCTTTGGTTCTTCTTTTAGTTGCTCGGTATCCATACTTTCATCGATCATTCCCGCAATCTTTACATATCCGCCAAGAGGTATCCAACCTATGCCATAAACCGTTTCACCTATTTTTTTCTTAAATAACGAAAACTTATAATCAAAAAATAGATAGAACTTCTCTACTTTAGTTTTGAAAAGTTTGGCAGGTATAAAATGTCCTAATTCGTGTAGAACTATTAATATAGAAAGGCTCAATATAAATTGAGATACTTTTATAAAAATTTCCATGTAATCTTTAATAATTTAAAACGCACAAAGGTACTATTTATTAGCTAATAGCTAGATGTATTTTATTCTAAATAACCTGTTAAATTTTAGCGGATTACTAATTTTTTAGTAGGGTCTTGTGTATGGTGCCCTGCGTAGTTTCTATTTTTACCAAATGCACGCCCGTAGCTAATGATTTAATATTAATCGCTGTAAGAGGATTTTGTTTTTCAATAATCAATTTACCTAACATATTATAGATAGAGATTTTTTCTACTTTAGCTTCGCTACTATTATTAACTTTAACAAAACCAACAGCAGGATTCGGATAAAGCGATATTTCTTTACTTAGAATTTCCTGATCAATTCCAATTTTTACAAGATTATCTTTAGTGATTAAGTTCGTGTCTGGATCAATTTTAACCGACGTAATATCAAAAGGAATTTGTGCACTAAAGCTTTGACCATTTTCACTAATTTCTAGCCGTACCAATTGAAATTTCCCATTTTTACCAATAAGTTTGATAGGTAATGGCAATTCAAAAAATGAAACAGACGCATGTGATTGCTTTTGTTTTATGGTAAAACTTACCTCCTTAGATTTTTTATTTTGAAACCAAGAAACTTCGTATGAAGGATGTCCTTTACTTTTAAACCAATCATTAAAAAAATGGGTAAGCTCTTCTCCACTCTCATTTTCTAAGAAATACTGAAAATCTAATATATCTGCTTTGGTATTATTAGTATTTGACAAATGATTTTTATACTTTTCTAATCCATTATTAAAAAATTCATCACCCAATTTATATTTGAGCATATGTAAAATCATTGCTGTTTTAAGAAAGCTATTTTCCTGAATATTACTTTTCGTAGTTATTTTCTGAGTTGTAGTGTTTCGCCAATCTTTATTATCGATATCAAATCCATTAAAAGATCCTTCATCATAGGTGTCTAAAAGCTCTTGCAGATATATATTTTGAATCGCAAAAGGTTTTTCTTCCTGAGCAAAAGAAAAAGTGCAAAATATGAATAATAAGAGAAGTAAAAACTTATTCATTTAACCTAAATTTGTACTTGAATTATAGCAATTTCTAAAACAAGAAAAACAAATATACAAAAATTAAATACTCTTGAATTTTTTTAAAAAATCTTTATCAACAGTTATCATTATACTGATCATTTTTGCTATTTCGGTGGTTATTGGTTATTGGTTATTAGTGCCAAAAGATACATTGCCAGTATATAACCCTTCAGATGTGAATCCGAGACTAGTTGATTTTTCCTTACAACACATAAAAAAAGATCATAAAATTGCTGACTTTAGTTTAATTAACCAAAATGGAGATACTATAACTCAAACTGATTATAAAAACAAAATTTATATTGCTGATTTCTTCTTTACACGATGTGCTACAATTTGCCCTATTATGACAAGTAATATGTCAAAACTTCAAGAGATTTATAAAAATGATGCTGACGTTATGTTTTTGTCACATTCTGTAACTCCTGTTATGGATAGTGTTCCTATTCTCAGAATGTATGCTGATGCTAAAGGTGTAATTGATAAAAAATGGAATATTACTACTGGAGATAAAAAGCATATTTATGAATTGGCGCGTAAATCCTATTTTGCAGTATTAGATGAAGGTGATGGCGGTGACCAAGATTTTATTCATACTGAACAATTTATACTAGTTGATAAAAATCGACAGATAAGAGGGTTTTATGATGGTACAGATGAAAAAGAAATAGAACGAATTAAAAAAGATATTGGGATATTAAAACTAAGTGAACTAAATTAATCATTCTTTATTTTTTGAATCAATTATTATAGTTACGGGTCCATCGTTTACTAATTCAACTTTCATATCTGCTCCAAAAACACCCGTTCTTACTTTTTTACCAAGATCTTGCTCTATTCGATGCACAAATTGTTCATATAACGGTATTGCAATTTCTGGTTTTGAGGCTTTACTATAAGAGGGGCGATTGCCTTTTTTTGTGCTGGCTAGTAAGGTGAATTGACTAACGACAATAGCATCTCCGCCTGTAGTCATCAAAGAGTTATTCATTATACCATGCGCATCATTAAAAATTCGCAGATTTATGATTTTTTTTGATAACCATGATATATCTTCACGGGTGTCATCATCTATTATACCTAGAAGTATTAATAACCCATTATTAATAGAAGAAACTATCTTATCATCTACGCTAACAGAAGCTTTTAAGACTCTTTGAATAACCGCTTTCATATTATTCGTATATATCTACTCTATAGTTTTCATCTTCTCCAGCAAGTAGCTGTAGGTAACTTCTATAGCGGGAGAAAGCAACATTTCCATTTTCAACTGCCGCTTTCACAGCACAGCTGGGCTCATTTATATGCAAGCAGTTGTTAAATTTGCATTGCTGCTTTAATGCAAATAGCTCGGGAAAATAATCTCCGATTTCATCTTCTTCAAAATCTACAACACCAAAACCTTTGATGCCAGGAGTATCAATAATATATCCACCAAAAGGTAATGTGAACATTTCGGCAAAGGTAGTGGTATGTTGTCCTTGTTTATGTTGATTTGAAATTTCTGCTGTTCTTAAGTTAAGTTCTGGAAAAATGGTATTAATTAGTGTAGATTTGCCCACACCAGAATGTCCAGAAAACATATTCACTTTATGAGCCATCAGTTCTTTTAACTTGTTAATATTTAAATTTTTTAACGCGGAAACACTCAAGCATTTGTAACCAATTTTCGAATAAATATTTTCAAGTTTCTCTTTTTCTTCTATAAGTTCTTCATCGTACATATCAATTTTATTGAATAGTAAAATTGCAGGAATTGAATAAGCCTCTGCGGTTGCTAAAAAGCGATCAATAAAGCTTGTAAAAGTTTGAGGTTCTTTTAAGGTTACTAATAAAAATACTTGATCAATATTAGCAGCAATTATATGCGTCTGTTTAGATAAGTTAACAGATTTTCTTATGATGTAGTTTTTGCGATCATAAATGTTCGTTATGACGGCATTTTCTTTTCCATCTTCTAAAAGAATATCTACAATATCACCTACAGTAACAGGATTGGTGCTTTTTATGCCTTCAATTCTAAATTTACCACGAATACGGCAGTCTATAAAATTTCCATCTTCTGTTCGAACAGTGTACCAACTCCCTGTAGATTTTACAACAACACCTTTCATTCAATAAATTTTAGCAATGATAACAATTTTATTTTTGAAAAGTGGAGTGTAAACTCCAAGTTTTATGAATTGATTATATTTGTTTCACTAACCTAAAAATTCTAAAATGAAAATTTTAAAATATATCTTATTACTTGTGTTAATTGTTGTAATAGGAGGTGCTATTTATTTAGCTACTTTAGATGGTAATTATGATGTACAAAGAACGAAAACGATCAATGCACCGATAGGCGTTGTTTTTGATAAGGTAAATGAATACAAAACTTGGGAAAGTTGGTCGCCTTGGTTATACAAAGACCCTGAAACAAAGTTGACGTATGCAGGCGTAACATCGGGTAAAGGTGCATCATACAGCTGGAATAGTGATAATGATGATGTTGGTGCAGGAAGTATGAGAACTTTAGAGAGTGTAAAGAATGACTCTATTTCTCAAGAGATTATCTTTACAAAACCATGGGAAACCCAATCTAATATTTATTGGAAGTTCAAACCTTCTAGTGATGGACAGGCTACAGAAGTAACTTGGGGTATGAAAGGGGAAATGCCTTTCATGGCCAGATATATGGCGAGTAAGATGGACGCGAATGTAGGTCCTGATTATGATAAAGGTTTAGCAAAGCTTGATAGCGTGATTCAAGTCGATATGAAAAAATATAGCATAACAGTTGATGGTGAAGTTATACATGGCGGAGGGTATTATTTGTACAAAACTACCTCATGTAAAATAGATGAAATGCCAGCTAAAATGGCTGAAATGATGCCGAAAGTAGGAGCTTATGCTATGAAAAATAAAATTACCATGGCAGGTCCGGCTTTTTCATTATACCATAAGTTTGATCAAGAAAATAATGCCGTTATTTTCTCATGTGCCGTGCCTGTTTCTGAAAAGGTTATTACAGATAATGATAGTGGTATTTTAACTGGTGAATTAAAGCCATTTAAAGCTTTAAAAACAACCTTAACAGGAAATTATTCAAATTTATTTGAAGCTTGGACAACCTCAGATAAGTATATAAAAGATACTAATTTAGTAGAAGTGCAGGGTCAACCTGCTTTAGAGGTTTATAAAAATGACCCGATGGAATTTCCGAACCCAGCAGATTGGATTACTGAGATTTATATTCCAATAAAGTAACTGTTTAATTGTGTATTTGTTAATTTGGTTATATGAATTAATGAATACTCGATAAAACAAATCAACAAAAACTATACTCCATTATACCGAAAGCAATCCGTAGTATGATCATTTACCATCCCGGTTGCTTGCATATGCGCATAGATCACCGTTGAACCCACGAATTTAAAACCACGCTTTTTAAGATCTTTAGAAATTTTATCTGAAAGTTCAGTTGTAGCGGGTACTTCTTTCATTGTTTCAAAAGAATTTTTAATGGGTTTGCCATTAGTGAAATCCCAAATGTATTTTGAAAACGATCCGAATTCTTCTTGAATTTTCATGAATGCTTGCGCATTGCTAATCGTAGCTTTTATTTTTAACTTATTTCTGATGATACCTGCATCATGCAATAACGCTTCATATTTAATTTCATCATAATTAGCAATTTTTTTATAATCGAAATTATCAAATGCTTTTCGAAAATTTTCGCGTTTACGCAAGACGGTGATCCAGCTCAATCCAGCTTGAAAAGTTTCCAAAATTAGAAACTCAAATAAAGTATCATCATCATATACTGGTTTTCCCCATTCCTTATCATGGTATGCAACGTATAAAGGATCATCACCACACCAAGAGCACCTGTTTTTATTCATCAGAAATAATTTTGCTCTAAAATAACATTTTTACAGCTAAAAATTCACTTATCTTTAAAACATGAATCTTAGTTATTGGGAACAAAAATCTTGGTTTTCAAATGTTGATTTTACCATAATTGGTAGTGGTATTGTAGGCTTAAATTGTGCGTTGTATTTAAAGAAGAAGCATCCTAAAGCAAAAATTTTAATTCTTGAAAAAGGAATATTACCACAGGGAGCCAGTACCAAAAATGCAGGATTTGCCTGTTTTGGTAGCTTGTCTGAACTAATCGAAGACTTAAAATCACATTCTGAAGAAGAAGTTTTTAATTTGGTAAAACAGCGTTGGAACGGATTACAACTTTTAAGAGAAAATTTAGGGGATAAAGCTATTGATTTTAAACAGTATGGAAGTTATGAATTGTTTACAGATAAAGAAGTGTATCAGCATTGTTTGTCAAAGAATAATAGTATTAACAAGCTACTAAAGCCATTATTTAATAAAAACGTATTTTCATTTAGAGATAATTCATTTCATTTTAAAAATATTATTGGAGCATATTCTTTTAACGCTTTTGAAGGACAAATAGATACTGGCAAGATGATCGAATCTTTGCTTGAAAAAGTACAATCGTTAGGAGTAAAGATTCTAAATAGTACTACTGTTGAAGATTTTTCAGATTTAAAAAATGCGGTGACGATAAAAACAATCCAAAATGAGTTTAGAACTCAAAAGTTATTTATTACTACAAATGGATTTGCGAATCAGTTGCTGAAAGAAGATGTAAAACCGGCTCGTGCACAAGTAGTAATAACAAAGCCTATTAAAAATTTACATATTAAAGGAACCTTTCATCTCGATAGAGGGTATTATTATTTTAGGAATATAGACGATAGAATACTTTTTGGAGGCGGTAGAAATTTAGATTTTAAAACAGAAGAAACCAATGAGTTTGGACAAACAAAATTAGTGCAAGACAAACTCAAAGAATTGTTAAAAACGACAATTTTACCCGAAACAGATGTTGAAATAGATACTGCCTGGAGTGGTATTATGGGTGTGGGCAATCAAAAGAAGGCAATTGTTAAACAAACAAGTAATAATGTATATTGTGGAGTAAGACTTGGTGGAATGGGAATTGCAATTGGCACTAGTGTTGGAAAAGAATTGGTAGAGCTTTTGAAATGATTGACAATTCGAACCGTCAAAATTATAAAGCAATATATATATGCGATTAGTATTAGTAAGCATCTTTTTATTACTTAATGCTAGTTTTCTTGTAGCACAGCAAGAAAATATAGCGCAAAGCAAGATAAGTTTTAAGATTAAAAACATAGGCAGGTATGCAAAAGGTACTTTTCGAGAAAGTTCGATAACAGGTTATTTTAATGTAAGTGATCTTGAAAATAGTTTCCTAAATGTGAATATTCAGGTAAAATCGATTGATACGGGCATTAAAAAACGGGATAAGCATTTGCTAGAAGATGATTATTTTGATGTAGCTACTTATCCTGTTATAGTGTTTTCATCCACTAAAATTGAAAAGAAATCTGACGTTAATTATATCCTTCATGGAAAACTCACTATCAAAAAAGTAACTAAAACAGTACAATTACCTTTAGTGATAGCTGACAAGGATAATCATATAACTGTAGTTTCTAACTTTACCATAAGTAGAAAAGAATATGGTGTAGGAGGTAGAAGTTGGATTTTATCAGATAAGGTAAAAGCAACAGTACAATTCACAGTTAAAAAAGGATGAACAATAACATTGTAATTATTGGCGGTGGCTTAGCTGGATTATGCTCAGCGATCGCACTTTCTCAAAAAGGACTTCGTATTCTTCTCATAGAAAAGAATAGTTACCCTAAACATAAGGTATGCGGTGAATATGTATCGAATGAAGTGTTACCTTTTCTCAATTCAATAGGTTTTAATCCTTTTGATTTAGGCGCTAAGAAAATTGACAAGTTTCTATTAAGTACTTCAAAAGGTAAAATAATAACATCACAATTGTCTAATGGAGGTTTCGGTTTAAGTCGTTATGCTTTCGATTCAGCTTTGGTTAAAAGAGCTAAAGAAAATGGTGTGATCGTGATAAGTGATACCGTTTTAAATGTTCAATTTCAAAATGAGCTTTTCACTATTAAAACAAAAGGTGGTCTAACTTATACTACATCAATGGTTGTTGGAGCTTACGGAAAACGAAGTAACCTAGATAAAAATTTGAATAGAAAATTTATAGCGAAAAGTTCACCGTACCTAGCGGTAAAAGCACATTATACTGGTAAATTTCCTGAAGATGTAGTAGCACTACATAATTTTAAGGGAGGCTATTGTGGGATTTCAAAGGTAGAGAATGATCATATAAATGTATGTTATATTGCAGATTATCATGCATTTAAAAAATATAAGAATATTGACAATTTTCAAAAAGAAGTGTTATGCAAAAATCCGCATTTAAAAAAATTTTTTGAAAACACGTCACCAGTTTTTGCTGAGTCTTTAACCATTAGTCAAATAAATTTTTCAAATAAGAGATTGATTGAAGATCATATACTAATGTGTGGCGACAGTGCAGGTATGATACATCCGCTTTGCGGTAATGGTATGAGTATGGCAATTCAAAGCGCACAAATAGTATCATCTTTAATTTACAAATACTTTTCAGGTAAGATCGTTTCACGTGCTGAGTTAGAAATCAGTTATCAAAAGAGATGGAATCAAGAATTTGAAATTAGATTGAAAACAGGTAGAGTATTGGCCAGCCTTTTTCGATTAGATACTACTTCACAATTGCTATTATCTGGTATAAGATTTGTGCCAAACATCTTACCAAAAATTATTAAAAGAACTCACGGTAAACCACTCGTAATAGCATGAACCTATTTGTAGATACTAGATATAGAAGTTCTGAAATTGAGTTGATGGATGATCTGAACATGAAAGGGGAATTACTTCGTGATACACTAAATAAAATTGCTATAATTAATAAACGTTTAGGTGGAAATAATGTAACTTTAAATGGACTCAAGCAATTGCTTAAAACTACCGATAAAAATCAAGTAATTACTATTATTGATTTGGGTTGTGGTAATGGTGATATGCTTCGTGAAATTTCGAATTATGGATTGCGCAATGGTTTTAAGTTTGAGTTAATAGGTATCGATGCCAATCAATTTACCATTGATGTAGCGAGAGAATTATCTGTAGCATTTGATAATATCAGCTTTCATGAATTAGATGTGTTTAAAGATAATTTTAATACACTTAAATATGACATTGCTTTGGCAACATTATTTGTGCATCATTTTAAAGAAGCACAAATAATTGGCCTGTTACAACAACTAAAATCGAAAGCTGATATAGGGGTAATTATAAATGACTTACATCGTCACAGGTTGGCTTACTATCTTTTTAAAATAGTAAGTTTTTTTATAGGTAATACTATGGTACAACACGACGGATTGGTTTCTATTTTAAGAGGATTTAAAAAAAAGGAATTAGAAGTTTTAGCAAATAAAATAAATAGTAATAGTAGTATTAAATGGAAATGGGCTTTCCGTTACCAATGGATCATTAATAAATAATATGCGTGTAAAAATACTTTCTGTAGCCAAGCAATTACCACAATTTACGAAGAATACTGAGGAAATATTACCCTATGTAAGAGCATGGCTTTCTGGTCAAGAAGAACGTTTTCAACGTAAAGCGCTTAAGATTTTCGAAAATGCAGGAGTAGATCGAAGGTATTCAATGCTTGATGCTGAAACCGTATTTTTAGATAGCTCTTTCGCCGAAAAGAATGCGATCTATGCTAAAGAATCTATAAAATTAGCAGAAAGTGCGCTCAAAAAATCACTAGATAAGTCTGGATTGGTAGCACGTGATATTGATTATATTATTACAGTAAGTTGCACAGGTATTATGATTCCGTCATTAGATGCCTATTTAATTAATAGATTACAAATGAAGCAGGATATCGTTCGACTGCCAGTCACAGAAATGGGTTGTGCTGCTGGAGTTTCTGGAATGATCTATGCAAAGAATTTCTTAAAGGCAAACCCCAATAAAAGAGCTGCTGTAATTGCTGTTGAATCACCTATGGCAACTTTTCAGATCAATGATTTTTCTATGGTCAATATTGTAAGTGCTGCTATTTTTGGCGATGGTGCTGCAAGTGTTATTTTATCTTCACATGAAGAGGATAGTGGTCCAGAAATTCTCGATGAAGCTATGTATCATTTTTATAATGCAGAGAAAATGATGGGATTTAATTTGGTTGATACTGGCTTACAAATGGTGCTTGATCAATCTGTGCCAGAAACGATTGCCGAACATTTTCCTAAGATTGTCCATCCTTTTTTAGAACGAAATAATTGTACCATTGAGGATGTAAACCATTTAATCTTTCACCCTGGAGGAAAGAAAATCGTGCAAACAGTTGATAATTTATTCGGATCTTTAGGGAAAAGCATTGAAGACACAAAAGAAGTGTTGCGACTATACGGTAATATGTCTAGTGCTACAATCTTATATGTTTTAGAACGATTTTTAGATAAAGATGTATCGAAAGGTGATAAAGGGCTCATGCTCAGTTTTGGTCCAGGTTTTTCTGCACAACGAATACTCATAGAATGGTAACTAAAAAGATCTCCACTTTCGTGGAAAATGAATATGGTAAAAGAATTTCTAGATAAAAACTATTGGGCAATTATTTTAGGAGGCTCAAGCGGATTGGGTTTAGCAACAGCGAAAAAGCTTGCTAAACATGGCATGCATGTTTGTATCATTCACAGAAATCGAAGAAGCGAATTAGCTGAAATTGAAAAAGAATTTGCTAGTATTAGCAAAGAAGGAATTGAGTTGGTAACATTTAATGAAGATGCTTTTAAAGAAGAAAAAAGAGTAGAGATTATTAATCAGTTGAAAACTAAATTAGGAGATAAAGCTAAAGTTCGAATGCTTGTACATAGTGTAGCAAAAGGCAATTTAAAACCAATGATTTCAGACGAGAAACCTAATCTAAAGAATGATGATTTTCATTTGACCATAGATGCCATGGCGATAAGTTTATATGATTGGACCCAAGCTTTATTTACTGCAAATTTATTTGCTTCAGATGCACGAATCATCAGTTTTACGAGTGAGGGTAATACGAAAGCTTGGAAAAATTATGCAGCCGTTTCTGCTGCCAAAACAGCATTAGAAGCAATTACTAGAAATATTGCTTTAGAATTTGCGCCTTACGGTATTAGAGCGAATTGTATTCAAGCGGGTGTTACCGATACAGCTTCTCTAAGAATAATACCAGATAGTGATAAAATTAAAGCGCATTCATTATTAAGAAATCCTTTTAAACGATTAACCCAGCCAGAAAATGTTGCCGATGTGGTATATCTGTTAAGTAGAGATGAGGCCGCATGGATTAACGGAACTATTATACCAGTAGATGGAGGAGAACATATTAGTTAGATGACCGAACAAGAAATTATAGCAGTATTACCGTATCAAGAACCTTTTTTATTTGTTGACGAATTAACAGCAATTACAGAAGAAGGCGTTCAAGGTTCATATACTTTTAGAGAAGATGCCTATTTCTATAAAGGTCATTTTAAAGATAATCCAATTACACCGGGTGTAATTTTAACAGAAGCCATGGCACAAATTGGGGTGGTTTGTCTAGGTATTTATTTGCTGAGAGCGTATATAACGAAATCTGGTTTTCCTAAAATAGCATTGACTTCTAATCAAGTTGATTTTTATGTACCCGTTTATCCAAATGAAAAGATTACTGTGATTTCCGAAAAGGAATATTTTAGATTTAATAAACTAAAATGCAAGGTGAAATTATTCAATGCGAAAGAGGAATTGGTGTGTAGAGGAACCATTGCCGGAATGATTAAATTTTAAGCAAATGAAAAGAGTTGTAATTACAGGCTTAGGTGTTGTCGCTCCAAATGGCGTTGGTAAAGAGGCATTCACAAAAGCAATTAAAAAAGGAATTTCAGGAATTCAATTCTATCAAGAATTGCAAGATCTTAATTTTTCTTGTTGTATTGGTGGTATTCCCGATGTATCGGAAGAACTAAAACGAAATTATTTTACAGAGCTACAGCTTAGAAATTTTAATGCACCAGATATACTGTATGGATGCATGGCAGGAATGGATGCATGGAAAGATGCAGGTTTGACTATAAGTGATAAAGTAGATTTTGATAGCGGAATTGTGTTTGGTGCTGGAACCTCAGGAGTTGATAAATTTAGAGAATCGGTTTATAAATTAGATGCAGGTAACGTTCGTCGCTTAGGAAGTACAGTAGTAGCGCAAACGATGGCAAGTGGAGTGAGTGCTTACTTAGGAGGAATTCTAGGATTGGGAAATCAAGTAACTACAAACTCTTCAGCTTGTTCAACAGGTACTGAAGCTATCATAATGGGTTTTGAACGTATTCAAATGGGTAAGGCGAAGCGTATGTTGGTAGGTAGTTGTAACGGATATGGACCCTATGTATGGGGACCGTTTGATGCCATGCGCGTTATGAATTACAAAAATAATAAAGAACCCGAAAGAGCTTCACGCCCTATGAGTGCCTCGGCTGCTGGATTTGTACCAGGTAGCGGTGGTGGTGCATTAATTCTTGAATCTTTAGAGAGCGCAGAAAAGCGTGGCGCAAGAATTTATGCAGAAATACTAGGAGGTGCCGTGAATTCTGGAGGGCAACGAAATGGTGGTACGATGACGGCACCAAACTCAAAAGCAGTAGCGCTTTGTTTACACGCGGCAATTAAGAATTCGGGGATAAAATCAGATGAAATTGACTTAATAAATGGTCACTTAACTGCAACGGGTAAAGATGCTTCAGAGGTTAAAAGTTGGTCGAACGCCCTACAAAGAAAAAACAAGGATTTTCCCTATATTCAATCTCTAAAATCTATGATTGGGCATTGTTTAGCAGGAGCAGGTTCTATAGAAAGTGTAGCGTCAGTAATTCAGTTAAATGAAGGGTTTATATTTCCAGCTGTTAACTGTGAAGATTTACATCCAGAAATAGAAAAAATAATTGATACTGATAAAATTTCTAATACAATAATTGAAAAGAAACTAAATGTAATAGCAAAAGCAAGCTTTGGCTTTGGAGATGTCAATGCATGTGTGATTTTTAAAAAATATCCTTTTTAATAAGTAAGAACTTAAATACTAATAACATATAAATGACAAAAGACGAACTCATTATTTCATTAAAGAAAATTGTAAAACCATATATTCAAGATGAAGCAGCTTTCGAAAAGCTAACTGAAGAAACAGATTTCATTAACGATTTAAAAATAAATTCAGCAAATTTAGTAGATGTGGTACTAGATGTTGAAGATGAATTTGATATAGAGATAGATAACGACTCAATAGAAAAAATGCTGAATGTAAAATCTGCAATCGATATTATTACATCCAAACTAGCTGATAAATGATTGGTAATGATATTGTTGATCTAAAGTTAGCTGCTGCTCAAAGCAATTGGCAGCGCAGAGGCTTTTTAGACAAAGTGTTTTCTGAATTTGAAAAACGCTATGTTCTAAATTCAAATAATCCTTTTAAAACTGTATGGCTTTTGTGGAGTATGAAAGAAAGTGCGTATAAGGCATATGTGCAAAAATTTCCAAAGCGGTTTTTTAATCCAAAAAAAATAGAATGTTCTCTAAAGCCTCAGAATAAATGGATTGTTAAAATTAATAAACAAGATTTCAAGATTACCTCGAATGGTACATCAGATTATATTCATTCAACGGCAACGTTAAGTGAAAATGATGTATTTGATACGAATTGTTTTATAACGGATGTTAACTATGCAGAACAGCGTCAACAATCCTACACAAAATTGATAACTAAAGTAGCCGAGAAGAAAGGAATTTCTAGAAGTACATTAAAAATAAAGAAAGATGTATTTGGTATTCCGAAACTATATAAAAATAATAGGGTTTTAGAGATGTCTTTTTCAATATCGCATCATGGTAATTATGGGGCTTATGCCATTTTAAATTAACTATTTATGAATAAATTTTTAGCGTATGCAAAATCAAAACTAAATGTCGATACGAGACTTATAATTGTCTATATAATAGTCTATTTTATATGGGGTTTTATGATGGATAAAGTAGGCGCAGCTACCGAAATCGCTCGATTTACCTATTGGTGGCAGATTATTACTGTGTACATTGTATATATGATTCCTATTTCCTTGCTATTACGCGGTTTACCTTTTCATATGCAATATGCTTACGGATTGATCGCTATGGGATTATTAGAATTTGGAGGCTATGCGCTAGAAAGTTCTTATGCATACCCTAATAATATTTTGGATAAATTATTCAATATTCGAAATTTTAGTTTAGGCATGGCCTTGTTTTTCGCTTTGTACTTTCCTTTAGGAAATGCACTGGTAGGAAAAATATATTCATCGATTTTTAAAAAATAGTTTTGAAAATTTTAATCAAAGAACAATTGTATAATGCTTGTGTTGATTTTTCTCGAAAAAAAGAAGCGACTGTTCTTCAAACCATACACTCTCATCAAGAAGCCCTTAATTCTGAAACAAAAAGTAGTGCGGGAGACAAGCATGAAACGGGTAGAGCAATGCTGCAATTAGAAATGGAAAAAGCGAGTCAACAGTTAGGCGCTGTTCATGCTATGAAATCAGTTTTAAAACGAATAAATGTTTCCAAACATTCAGACATAGTTTCATTAGGTAGTGTTGTTCTTACAGATAAGGCAAATTATTTTTTATCGATTAGTGCTGGTCAATTAACAATAGAAGACAAATCATACTATGCTATTTCTAGTAGTTCGCCAATTGGAAAATTGTTATTAGGTAAAAAGGAAGGAGAGCTAGTTTATTTTCAAAAACAATTAACGATTAAAGAAGTGCTTTAGGTTGTTAAATAAAACCTCTATTTTTTCAATTCTTCTGAAATCTCAAAATGAACAGTACCTACATGCTGCTTATCACTTTTTATAAAAATGAATTTACCTTTAAAATCGGCTTCAATTAAATAGTGATTACCTCGATAATATGAGTGTTTTACTTCGGCTTTGAATTTTGATTTTTCTACAATTTTTAGTTGATGCGGATATACTATAAAAGTTCCGAATTTAGTTTCGTTGGTAAATTCAGATACTTTAAATTCATTAAACTCATCAAAAAAAGACGCTATTAATTTATTTTTAGGTTGTTTGTACAGTTCTTCTGGTGTATTATAGGCAATCGATTCTCCCTGATATAAAAACAGCATTGTATCGCTGTAAGAAATTACATCATCTTTATCATGCGTCGCAACTATTGTAGTAATCTCTTTTTCTTTTAAATAATTAAATAAGTTACGCCGTAATGACTGCTTTTTTAAATTGTCGACATGACTAAAAGGCTCGTCTAATAATAATATTTCTGGCTCTTTTGCTAAGGCTCTAGCCAATGCTACGCGTTGTTTTTGACCGCCGCTTAAGTACTTTACTTTTACTTTGGCTACGTCTTGTAATTCGACTACTTCGATAAGCTCATCAATACGTTGCTTTTTCTTTTCGGGGTATAAATTAGACAAGAATTCTCCTATATTTTTCTCAACTGAAGTAAACGGCATTAAGTTAAATTCTTGCGCCACATATTTCATAAAATCGGGTCCGATGATTAGGTTAAATTTCGGGCCCAAGATTTGTTGATCTTTCCAAAAAATTTCACCTTCAAGTAGGTCGTATTCTCCGTATAATACTTTTAACAACGTACTTTTCCCAGAGCCGCTTTCACCAGCAATGGCAAGATTCTCACCTTTTTTTAAATTAAATGATACATTACTTAGAACGATTTCTTTATGGTAAGCGAATGATATGTTTTTAACCTTTAGCATTTCGTGATGAGCAACAAAAGTAGCATAAAAAAGCCGCTTGATTTCAAGCGGCTTTGTATAGATTTAAAAAATAATTTAATCTTTATACGTAGATTTTAATTCTTTTACACCCATATTATAAAGGGTAAAACCAAAAATATCTGCATATTGTTCGATGGTTTTACTAACTGGAGTACCGGCGCCATGACCCGCATTCGTTTCAATTCGAATCAACGTTGGATTTTCGCCAGACTGCTTGTCTTGCAACTCCGCCGCAAATTTAAAGCTATGTGCGGGGACCACTCGATCATCGTGATCACCTGTTGTCACTAAAGTTGCAGGGTATGCTACTCCTTCTTTTACATTATGAACGGGCGAATATCCTTTAATATACTCAAACATTTCTTTGCTTTGCTCTGAAGTTCCATAATCATATGCCCATCCTGCTCCAGCAGTAAAAGTATGATAGCGCAACATATCTAGCACACCTACAGCGGGTAAGGCTACTTTCATAAGATCTGGGCGTTGCGTCATCGTTGCACCTACTAATAATCCACCATTAGACCCACCTCTTATGGCTAGATAATCTTTTGAGGTGTATTTATTTTCGATAAGATATTCAGCTGCAGCAATAAAATCATCAAATACATTTTGTTTTTGTAGTTGCGTGCCAGCTTTATGCCACTCTTTCCCATATTCACCACCACCTCTTAAATTAGGCACAGCATAGACGCCACCTTGTTCCATCCAAACAGCATTTGCTATGCTAAAGCTTGGCTGCAGACTAATGTTAAATCCGCCATAGCCATAAAGTATGGTTGGATTTTTTCCATTCAATGCTAATCCTTTTTTATAGGTAATAATCATCGGTACTTTTGTACCATCTTTTGAAGTATAGAATACTTGTTTAGATTCATAAGCATCACTATCAAATCCTATGGTTGGTTTTTTGTAAACAGTATAGTTTCCATCTTTCGGGTTGAATTTATAAATAGTGTAAGGATTTGTATAATTGGTAAAACCAAAATAGAGTTCTGTATCTTCTTTTTTGCCTCCAAAACCTCCAGCGTTACCAACACCCGGTAACTCAATTTCTCGAATTAATTTACCATTCATATCATACTGAAATACTTTTGATATAGCATCTACCATATATTCTGCAAAAAAGTAACCTCCTCCTGTACTTGGACTCAAAACATTTTTAGTTTCAGGGATAAATTCTTTCCAATTTTCTGGTTTAGGATTAGAAGCATCAACAGTAACTACTTTTTGATTTGGTGCATCCATATTTGTTACCAAATATAATTTACTACCTTCATTATCGATAATATAGGTATCACTATCAAAGTTGTCTAATATGGTAACCAATTTACTGTTAGGATTTGTCAAATCTTTAATATGCAGATCATTACCAGATGTAGATTTTGCTCCCGAAATTATCAAATAACGATCATCTTCTGTTACACTACCAGATACATACCTACGTTTCTGTGCTTCGGTACCACCAAAAATTAGTTGATCATCTTTTTGTTGCGTACCTAATTTATGATAGTATAATTTATGCTGATCTGTTTTTGCGGAAAGCTCACTTCCTTTGGGTTTGTCGTAACTCGAATAGAAAAAGCCATCATTTCCTTCCCAAGAAATCCCACTGAATTTTACATCTTTTAAGGTATCTTCTTTAATCTCTTTTGAGAGAGCATCCATAACAATAATCTTTCGCCAATCAGAACCTCCTTCTGAAATTGAGTAGGCGGCAATACTACCATCTTTCGAAAAAGTTAATCCAGATAAAGAAGTTGTACCATCTTCAGAAAATGTGTTTGGGTCTAGAAACACTTCAGGGTCATCTTCACCTTTTTGGCGATATACAACATATTGATTTTGAAGACCATCATTTTTGTAGAAATAGGTATAATCACCTTCTTTGAATGGGGCAGAATACTTTTCATAATTCCATAATTTTTCAAGACGATTTTTTAATTCTTCTCTATATGGAATTTTATCTAGGTAACCGAATGTTACTTTGTTTTGTTCTTTTACCCATTCTCCAGTTTCTTCAGACATATCATCTTCTAACCAACGGTAGGGATCTTTAATATCGGTACCAAAATAGGTATCAACAGTATCAACTTTTTTAGTTTCTGGATAGGTCATTGTTAGTTGTTGTTCGGGTTTTTCTATTTTACAGGAAATTAAAATAAGGGCAGTTACTAGAAATAAAGTTAGTTTTTTCATTGTTAAGGTTTAAGAAGTGATAAAAATAGCGAAAATAGGCTCACTGAAAAAGTGAGCCTATAATTCTATACGAACTTTATGATTTCTTTAAGAGAATTTACGCTGTTGCTGCTGATTTAATTAAGTTATTTGCGACAAGATATTCGGCTATCTGTACCGCATTCGTTGCAGCACCTTTTCGGAGGTTATCTGAAACAATCCACATATTTAAGGTTTTAGGTTGCGAAAGATCACGACGGATTCTACCTACAAAAACATCATCTTTTCCTTCAGCATAGATAGGCATTGGGTAGGTGTTGGTATCAGTATTGTCTTGTACAGTAACACCTTCTGTTTTGCTTAATAATTCACGCACTTCTAATTCGTCAAAGTCATTTTCGAACTCAATATTTACACTTTCGCTATGGCCACCCACTACAGGAATACGTACAGCAGTCGCAGTAATTGCAATAGATTTATCATCTAATATTTTCTGAGTTTCTCGAACTAACTTTAATTCTTCTTTGGTATAACCATTACTCTCGAACACGTCACAATGTGGTATGGCATTTCGATGAATTGGGTAATGATAGGCCATTTCACCTTTTTCACCTTTATATTCATTTTCAAGTTGCTGTACAGCCTTAACTCCCGTTCCAGTAATCGATTGGTAGGTAGAAATTACCAATCGTTTAATATCATATATTTTATGAAGTGGTGCTAAAGCAACTACCATTTGAATTGTAGAGCAATTTGGGTTCGCAATAATTAAGTCATCTTCGGTTAGCGATGCGGCATTGATTTCTGGTACTATTAACTTTTTGGTAGCATCCATTCTCCAGGCTGATGAATTGTCAATAACAACTGTACCAACTTCAGCGAATTTAGGTGCCCATTCTAGTGATGTATTTCCACCAGCGGAAAAAATTGCAATATCCAAATGCATATCTACAGCAGTTTGCAGTCCGACAATAGTATAATCAGTATCTCTAAAAGTTATTTTTTTTCCTACTGAACGTTCAGACGCAACAGGTACTAATTCTGTTACAGGAAAATTACGTTCTTCTAATACTTTTAACATCACAGTACCTACCATTCCGGTAGCACCAACAACAGCTACTCTCATATTATTTTACTTTAAAAGTTTCATGCAAAGGTCATAAAAAAGACTAAAAATATTTATTCTAAACAATTAAAAATCTTTGAAAGTTTAATTTCTATCAAAATTATTACTTTTGCCGAGATTTATAACATTCTTTTAAACTTAAAATTAGTATAGCATGCAACTGTACAATACATTAAGTGCGAAAGAAAGAGCTGCGTTAATCGAAGAAGCTGGTCAGCAACGATTAACCTTATCTTTCTATCAGTACGCCAAAATTGGAAATCCACAACTATTTAGAAATCACCTGTTCATTACCTGGAATGCGTTAGACGTTTTGGGTAGAATATATGTTGCCCACGAAGGTATTAATGGGCAATTATCGGTTCCGGCTGAGAATTTTGAAGCCTTTAAAGCACATTTAGATAGTGTCCCTTTTTTAAAAGACATCCGATTGAATATTGCGATTGAACAAGATAATATGTCTTTTTTAAAATTAAAGGTAAAAGTGCGTCATAAAATTGTAGCTGATGGGTTAAATGATGAAACGTTTGATGTGACCAATAAAGGTGTACATCTAAAAGCTCAAGAATTCAACCAGTTGTTGGAAGATCCAAATACGATATGCGTAGATATGCGTAATCATTATGAAAGTGAGATCGGGCATTTTGATGGAGCAATTACACCAGATGTAGATACATTTCGTGACTCGTTAGATATTATCGAAGAAGATCTTAAAGATCATAAAGAAGACAAGAATTTATTAATGTATTGTACTGGAGGTATTCGTTGCGAAAAAGCCAGCGCATACTATAAGCATAAAGGATTTAAAAATGTTTATCAGTTAGAAGGTGGTATTATAGAATATGCACGTCAGGTAAAAGCAGAAAACCTTGAAAACAAATTTATTGGTAAAAATTTCGTGTTTGATCATCGACGAGGCGAGCGTATTTCTGATGAAGTGATTGCTCATTGCCATCAGTGCGGTGAATCTTGTGATACACATGTAAATTGTGAAAACGAAGCTTGCCATTTATTGTTTATACAATGTGATGCCTGTAAAGAAAAAATGCAAGGATGTTGCTCTGCAGCATGTCAAGAAATATATAATTTACCGTTCGAAGAACAAAAAAAACTCCGCAAAGGCAAACATAATAGTAATAAGATTTTTAAAAAGGGACGTTCTGAGGTGTTAAAATATAAGAAGTAACTACTCATGTAGGTAGTAAGCTAAATATTTAAAGGCTAGTATGCTTAGAATGATACCTAACGCTACTAGCCATACTTTTTTATAATATATTTTATGTAGTTTTAGATCTTTTCTGTAGGTCCATATCATCGTAACAAGAAATGCAATGATAAAAACGAATGCAAATATTTTCTGACCCGTGGTAAAATTCATCTGTAAAGATTTACAAGGCAAAAATACACTTTTTGATTCTTTTAAATTCAGTAATTTTAGTGAAAATCTAACGCAACAAATTTTATGAGAAAACCATTGTACCCATTGATTTTTCTAATACTAGTTTTTCTTAGCAATAGCCAAGGTTATTGTCAAAAAATAAAAGCTAAAGAACTAAATGAACTATCATTACAATATGCGAAATCTTCGTTTGCGGAATTACAGGAGTTTTTCAGTCTTCCTAACGATGCCTATTTCCCAGATCAAATAGAGAAAAATGTGGTTTGGTGTGAAAATGCCTTTGAAAAAAGAGGTTTTAAGCTACAAAGATTACAAACAAGTAACGCTCCATTACTACTTGCAACAAGAAACTTTAAAAAAGCTAAAAAGACAGTACTTATCTATTTACAAGTTGATGGTCAACCTGTAGATGTTAGTAAATGGAATCAAAATGACCCGTATGTGCCTGTTTTGAAAGAATTAAAAGAAGATACATGGGATAGTATCTCTTGGAATCGGCTTGAAGGGCAAATAGATAGAGATTGGCGTATTTTCTCTCGCTCAGCATCGGATGCTCGTGGTCCTGTAATGATGTTTTTAAAAGCTATGGATATCATCAACGATAGAAGACAAAATCCAAATTTTAATATTAAAGTTATTATGGATTTTGAAGAAGAGCTTGGTTCACCGCGACTGCCCAATGCTGTCAAGCAATATAGTAACGAATTAGCTTCTGATATGTTGGTGATTTTTGATGGTCCTCGGCATATTTCTAACGAACCGACCTTGAGTTATGGTGCTAGAGGTATAGCCACAATTTCATTAGAAGTATTTGGCCCTCGTAAACCTGCGCATAGTGGTAATTACGGTAATTATGTACCTAATCCAGCGTTTAAATTATCAAGGTTATTAGCCTCAATGGTCGATGATGATGGTCGTGTTTTAATACCAACTTGGTATGATGGTATTTCAATTTCTGATGAAGTTAAAGAAGTTTTAAAGCAAGTACCAGATAAAGATGAGGAATTAAAGCAGAAATTTGGTATTGCACAACCTGAGAAAGTTGCTTCTAGTTTTCAAGAATCAATGCAATATCCCGCACTCGGAATTTTAGGATTACAAGCAGCGTGGGTGGGTAAGCAACGCAGAACCATCATTCCTGCAAGTGCTATTGCAGAACTTAATATTAGATTGGTAAAAGAGACCGAAGGAGAGCGCATGGTACATCTGGTAAAGCAACATATTATTGATAAAGGGTATCATCTTGTAGATAATAAACCTAGCGAAGAAGAGCGGATGAAATATCCTAATATTGTGAGATTTAATTCAGAAATTTCTTATGGGGCTTTTCGAACAGATTTCGACACTGAAGTTGGGAAATGGTTGGTAAGAGGTATGCAAAAAGCTTTTAATAAAGACCCGATTCAAATCAGAACCATGGGAGGATCGATACCCATCTCTCCTTTTGTAGTTTCTTTAAAAATACCCGCTATAAGTGTGCCAACAGTAAATGCAGATAACAATCAGCATAGTCCGAATGAGAACATAAGATTAGGCAATTATATTGACGGCATTAAAACAATAACAGCTATCTTGTCCGAGAAATTATAAGGTATTTATGAGTAAAAACGCAATTATTTTTGGTGCTACATCTGGTATCGGTAGAGAACTAGCTAAGCTATTAATAAATGATGGTTATCATGTGTTAATTACGGGTAGGCGTATTGAACGTTTAGAAGATATTCAAAAAGAGAATCCTGCGCAGTATAAAGTACGTCAACATGATATTACCGATTTAGATGATTCTGATACGTTTTTTAAAGAATTACCTTCTATTTTTGAGAAAGTAGATCTTATCATTCACAATTCGGGTATCATGCAGCCTAACTTTACTTTAGAATGGAGTAAAGATTTACCGACTTTAGAAACGAATGTACTTGGCGCTACTAAAATCTATCAACTTGCTTACAACTATTTTAGAGATCAAGGATATGGGCATTTGGTCGGGATCACTTCTGTTGCCTCTTTACGAGGTAATAGACAAGTAGCAGCTTACCATGCATCAAAAGCATTTCAGTCGAGCTATATGGAATCATTATGGATGAAGTCTAAAAGAACTAAAAAGGCTAAAATTGACGTTACCAATATTTTACCTGGCTATGTTGATACTGATATTATTAAAGGCGAAACTTTTTGGATGGCGCCTCTGGATAAAGCTACAAAACAAATATACGCAGCTATAAAAAAGAAAAAGAGAAAAGCATACATTACAAAACGTTGGGTACTTATTGCTCTTCTTTTAAAAATTGTTCCAACCAGATTATTAATGAAATATTTTTAAATTAAAAAATGAAGAATAAAATAAAAGCCGTTCAAGAGTTTCATACAGCTTTCAATATTGGCTATCAAACGGAACCTATTGCTAGATTATCAGAACAAAAAATGCAATTGCGATTTGATTTAATGGATGAAGAGAATAAAGAATATTTAGAAGCCGCTAGAAATAATGATTTAGTTGAAGTTGCTGATGCGTTAGGAGATATGCTATATATTTTATGCGGTACAATCATTGAACATGGTATGCAAGAAAAAATTGAAGAAGTATTTGATGAAATTCAACGTAGTAATATGAGTAAATTAGGTGCAGATGGCAAGCCGATTTATCGAGAAGATGGTAAGGTAATGAAGGGTCCTAATTATTTTAAACCAAACATTTTAGAGATATTAAAACAATAAAAAAGAGCCATTTGGCTCTTTTTTATAATGTATTGATTTTATTTATATTTTATACCTCCATCCATAAGGATCTTCAGAGATATTATATTGAATATTCATTAATTTTTCTTTGAATTTCAATGCAAAAGAATCTTCAGGTATTGGTAATTCAAAAACATCATTATCATGTTCAAAAGCTTCAATTTGAGTTACTACTGCTGCAGTACCCGCGCCAAACATCTCTTTTAAACTTCCTGCTTTAGCTGCATCTTTTATTTCTTTAACAGATACGCGTCGTACGTCAACATGTAAACCTTCATCTTTTGCTAATTGTATAATACTTTTTCTCGTCACACCATCTAAAATTCTATCATTAGTTGGGGCGGTAAGTAGCGTGTCACCTACTCTAAAAAAGATATTCATGGTACCAGCTTCTTCTAAGTATTCATGTGTATTGGCATCTGTCCAGACTACTTGCTGATATCCTTTTTCTATAGCAAGCGAAGTAGGATAGAATTGAGCCGCATAATTACCAGCTGCTTTTGCAAAACCAACACCACCATCCGCAGCACGACTATATTCTTGTGCAAAAAGCACGCGAACTGGTGTTGTATAGTATGCTTGAGCTGGCGAGCATATAATCATAAATTTATATTCCTCTGAACGAGAAGCTGCCACAGCAGGTTCTGAAGCAATGACAAACGGGCGAATGTAAAGTGAGTTTCCAGCTCCTTTTTTTACCCATTCTTTGTCTAGCCTTAATAAATTTAGTAAACCTTCAAAGAAATACTCTTTCGGAAATTCTGGGATTGCTAATCGCTTCGAGGATTTATTTATCCTATTAAAATTCTCTTCTGGTCTAAACAGCCATACGTCATCATTTTCATCTTTGTAGGCTTTCATTCCTTCAAATACAGCTTGACCATAATGAAAAACTCTGGCAGACGGTTCTATGCTTAAAGGACCATATGGCATAATTTGTGGCTTTTGCCATTGACCATTTTTATAATCACATACAAACATATGATCGGTAAAAATTCTACCAAATTGTAACTTACTAAAATCTACTTCAGTGATTTTAGAACTACTAACCTTAGTGATATCAATAATTGTTGAAGTTTGTATATTCATGAATTATGTGGATTTTTTGACGGTGCAAAAGTACAAAATTTTATGGCTATTATATAGATAAAAGTATTTTGCTTATTAATTAAAAGGTTTTTGCAATAATATAGCTCAAACGATTTCGAAATAAAAGCTATACGTAAAAAATGTTAAAAAAATGAAGGTCTAAGTTTATTCATTATTTTTGCCTAAAATATTTTAAAATGAAAAAAGTTGTATTTATAGTATCTATAGCGATATGTTTTATGGCCTGCACTAATAAAGCGCAGAAGAAAGAGAATGAAGCTATAAGATATGCTTCTTATGGTGATAAAATATCTATAGAGAAAGCACTTTCTAAGAAACAAATGCAAGAGAAATTTAAAACTCTTAAAGATGGAGATACCATTGCGGTAAAGTTTGCTTCTACAGTCAATGAGGTTTGTAAAAAGAAAGGATGTTGGATGAAATTAGACCTACAAGATGATAAAGAGTCTATGGTTCGGTTTAAAGACTATAGTTTTTTTGTGCCTTTAGATGCTGACAATAAAGAAGTTATTGTTGCAGGAAAAGCCTATGTGACTACAGAATCTGTCGATCAATTAAAGCATTATGCTAAAGATGAAGGAAAAAGCGAAGAAGAGATTGCCGCTATTACTGCCCCCAAAGTTACCTACGCTTTTGAAGCTAATGGTGTTTTAATACAAGAATGATACGATTCGTTGTTTGTATAGTTGTTTTTTTATTAGTGTTTATTTCTTGTACTGATCAAAAAGAATAGAAAAAAGCGCCATTATTATATGAACCATCAGAAATGGCCTTGCTGATGCGCCAGATGTATGAGTATAATAAAGTAATAAGACAACAAATTATTAAACAAGACACTATCGCAAAATTTCCTGATGATTTTTTAACTATGCATACGGCGACACTTACAGATGCAACTGAACGTGATTCGGTTTTCGAACTATTATCTAAAAAATATTTGGCACTACAAAAATCAATTTACACTGCTAAAGATTCTGTAAAAACGCGATTTAACAGAACTATCGTTTCTTGTGTTGAATGCCACCAGACACGATGTGATGGTCCCATTCCTAAAATAAAACGTCTGTTAATAGAATGAAACGTGAAATTATCACTACTTCAGACGGTTCTACTACTATTTTTTTACCAGAATGGAATGAACATTACCATTCTAAACATGGTGCGATTCAAGAAGCATATCACGTTTTTATAAAAAATGGCTTTGATGTGTTTTCTAATTTTGATAAGTTATCAATTCTAGAAATAGGTTTTGGTACAGGGCTAAATACATTTATTACTTTTTTAGAAGCGCAAAAGAGAGCTGTAAAAATAAATTATGTTGGCGTAGAGGCATATCCTGTAAATGAAAAAGAACTTGGTAAGCTGAATTATGTTAAAGAACTAAATGCGTCAAATTTTTCCAATATTTTTACGAAAATACATGCACTTCCGTGGAATAAATCACAGGTGCTTACAGATGCATTTACGATTGAGAAACGGAAGCAGTTTTTTAAAAATATAGAAGACATAAATAGATATGATTTATTATATTTTGATGCATTTGGCGCTAGGGTTCAACCTGAATTATGGACAGAGTCTATTTTTCAAAAAATGTTTAATGCATTGAAAAATAATGGAATTTTAGTTACCTATTCGGCAAAAGGAAGTGTACGGCGAGCCATGCAGGCAGTAGGCTTTGAAATAGAGCGATTACCAGGTCCGCCAGGTAAACGTGAAATGCTTCGAGGAAGAAAATAAAATCTGTAAGCAATTAAATTATTTCCATTTTTTGTAACCAAATTTAAAGTGGTGATGTCTTATTAAGAAATGGAACCATCCAAAGATCAATTTTATATCGATAAAGTATTGCAAGGCGACGTGCAATCATTTAGCTATCTAGTGAACAATTACAAAGATATGGCGTATACTTTGGCACTTAAAATAGTACGAAATACAGAAGATGCAGAAGAAGTTGCTCAAGATAGTTTTATAAAAGCATTTCAACAGCTGGGTACTTTTCAAGGGAAATCAAAATTTTCTACGTGGTTATACACTATAATATACAGAACAGCCATTTCAAAAACCAGGAAAAAGCATGTAGCAGTGGCTGCAATTGACGATTATGTAATGAATAATTTTACCGCTGATGAAACACACTCTCAAATAGAGAAATTAAAATATGATGAACAACAAGATTATATTAAATTAGCAATCAGTAAATTATCGGAGTTAGATGCGCTATTGATCACGTTGTTTTATATGAATGAAAATTCTCTTGATGAAATAAAACAAATAACAGGGTATTCAAAAGCGAATGTTAAAGTACGATTATTCAGAGCTAGAAAGAAATTATATAAGGAATTAGAAATATTGTTAAAAGGAGAACTTAGAACAATTTTATAATGGATAAGCATAGTAAAAAACATATAGAACAAATTATAAAAGAAGCTTCCTTAGAAAAAGCACCTAAAGATTTTACCCAAAGAATAATGCAAGATGTAACGATTCTTTCTAATGATATTGAATTAAAAGATGCTAAGTTAAGTAACCTTTTAAAAGAGCATTTAATAGAATCTCCTTCATTATCTTTTACTCAAAAGACTACAGAAGCTATTGAGACTTCACATGAATTTTCTTACGAACCTATAATTAGCAAGCGAACTTGGTATTTGATTACAAGTGCTATAGTAGGAGTGTTAATTTATTTCTTTATAAAGAATAAAACTTCGAATGACGTTTCTATATTTTCAAAAATTACAGCATATACAGATCAATTTAATTTTAGCAATTTTTCATATAATGTCAATATTTCTTCTGTATTCGTGTTTAGTTTAGTGGCTTTAAGCTCGTTATTGTTATTAGATTATTTCATTAAGCAAAGAAGTTATTTATAAATACTTCCTTAAAAACGAAGAATTCTAAACCATTAATAATTTGCATAAATTCTAGTGATGCTATTTTAAAAATAGCAACATAAAAACTAAAAAGACATTACAATATCCATTTGTAGTATTCTGCATCTCTTTTTTAGATATCTAATTATGCCTGATTTAAATAATAGTCTTAAATTTGACTTTCGTAGAATTCGTAATGTAGAGACGTTATAATTCCGATAAGAAAAAGAATATTACTATCATGAAAAAAGTATTAACATTAATTTTAGCTGTTAGTGCGCTAATATTAGGGGCACAAACAACACCAGGGAAGCATGCAATAAAAATCACAGAGGTAAACACCAAACAGGCGGATTTTGGTGTGAACTTTATGGGGAAAAATAAAGTAATTTTTGCAGCGCCAAATGAAAAAGTGACTATTGTAAGGAGAGTTTGGAGAGAGAACGGCCAACCTTATTTAGATTTATACGTGGGTGATATCGATAGTACAGGTGGTATTATAAATAAAAGAAAGTTAAAAGGAGAAGTAAACAGAAAACTTCATGAAGCGTCAGTTGCTTTCACTAAAGATCAAAAAACCATTTACTTTAGCGGAAATAACTACAACGAGAAAGACAAATCTATTCGTGGTAAAGATGGGTATGATAATATACAATTATACAAGGCTTCTGTAGGTGAAGAAGGTGAATGGACCAATATAGAAAAATTACCTTTTAATAGTGATGATTACAATACGGGTTTACCATCTCTAAGTAATGATGGGAAGAAATTATATTTCGTTTCAGATCGTGAAGGAGGTCTTGGTAAAACAGATATTTATGTAGTTGATATTTTAGCGAATGGAGAATATAGTGAGCCAAAAAACTTAGGTCCAAGAATTAATACAGAAGAGCGCGAGATGTTTCCTTTTATAGCAGAAGATAATATTCTATATTTTTCTTCGAACGGACATCCAGGTTACGGAAATTTAGATGTGTTTGCTAGTAAAATTTTTGATAATACAGTGTCTCAAGCGCTCAATTTAGAACAGCCCATTAATAGCCCAAAAGATGATTTTGCGTACATAATTGATGATAAAAAGCAAAAAGGCTTTTTTTCTTCTAACAGAGACAATGGAAAAGGAGATGATGATATTTATTCTTTTTTAGAAGATGAGGTAGTATTTATTGAGTGTTTGCAAGAAGTAAAAGGAGTGGTGAGAGATGAAAACACAAAAGAAATTATTCCGGGAGCATTAGTTCAAATATTAGATAAAAATGGAAAACAGCTTCAAATTACTGCTGCACATGAGGATGATGCATCTTTTAGTTTTAAGATTCCTTGTGCAGCAACATATAGCTTAGTGGGTACAAATGATGGATATCTAAAAGAAATAAGAGAGATAAAAACAGTAAACGATTTAGAACAACCTGCGATAGAAGAAAATCTAGATATGACACCTGATTTTATTATGGTTGGTGATGAGTTATTGGTAAATATTAATGTGATTTATTTTGATTTAGATAAATATAACATTAGACCAGATGCTGCTGCTGAATTAGACAAGGTGGTTGAGGTAATGACCAAATATCCTGAACTAGATATTTTTGCAACTTCGCATACAGATGAAAGAGGAACTGAAGCTTATAATATGATCTTATCTAAAAAAAGAGCAAAATCTACAGTAGATTATATTATTTCAAAAGGAATAGATGCTGAAAGAATTAAAAGTGAAGGAAAAGGGGAAAGCGAACCCGCTGTTGATTGTACAACTAAAAAATGTACAGAAGAAGAGCATCAGTTAAATAGACGTACTAACTTTAAGGTATTAGAACAGATTAAAGTGAGAAGAGATAATTGATAATACTATTAGAGTTTTATTAAAATAAAAAAGCCATACAGTTAGTTTGTTATGGCTTTTCTTTTGCTTTTCCCCTCTTGGGTTCCTCTCGACTTCGCTCGAGATAAAATTCTCACTACAAAAGGTGACTAATCAAAAATAAAAATACCAACCTAATGGCTGGTATTTCATTTTAATGATCTCTCTTGGGCTTCCTTCGACTTCGCTCAGGATAAACTTCTCGCCTCAAAAGGGTTAAAATAAAAATACCAACCTAATGGCTGGTATTTCATTTTAATGATCTCTCTTGGGCTCAAACCAAAAGTCATTTGATTTCATTTATTTGATTATCAGATGTTTAACAATTTTCATTTTTCTTTAACTGTCATTTATTTTACCTTTATAGCACCATTTGTTGTACCTATGTTGTACCCAAATTAAGGACAAAATGACCTCCATAAAAGCAGTCTTAAGAAACAAAATTAGACAATCCAAAAACATATCTTAAAAGTTTTAGTAACCCTGTTTTAGATGAAGCAACAGAGGTCATATTGAGTTAAAAATCAAGAAACCTTATGTAAACCATATTCATTGTATGTTAATTATATGTAAAAGAGTATAATTTTGATTCAAATTGTATAATTATATTTAATTACATATAATTTATATATATTTACCTCGTTTATATTTAAAAACATATAATGAAAGAATTGGCAAGTTTTGTTAAAGAACGAAGGAAATCAGTAAATCTTACACAAAAGGAGTTTGCTGAACGTGCTGGTGTGGCATTAACAGTAATAAGAAAAATAGAGCAGGGCAAGACCAATCTAAATATGGAAAAGGTAAATCTTGTGTTACAAATGTTTGGTCATGAATTGGCAGCAGTTAATAGCAGAGAACTGGAAAAAATAGACAATCAAGAGTTATGAGAAGGGCTAACATATTTTATAAAGATGTTTTAGCTGGTATCTTAACAGAAACGGATGAAGGTGAATACATATTTCAGTATGCGGATGATTACGTGACAGATTACCCAGAACAACTCATTACGTTTAGCATGCCCGTTGCAAAAAATCCGTATATAAATAACCGTCTTTTTCCTTTTTTCGAAGGACTAATTCCAGAAGGATGGTTATTAAATATAGCTTCAAAGAATTGGAAAACTAATACTAATGACAGAATGGGTTTACTAATGGCTTGTTGTCAAAATTGTATAGGAGCAGTAAGTGTTATACCAATAGAAGAAACAGATGAAAAATAAGTGTTTATATTGCTATGAGGCATTAAAAGGAGAAACTGATTTTCATGAGAAATGTTGCCTAGCTTTTTTTGGTCAAAAAGAAGCTCCTGTACTACCATACTCTTTTGATCAAATGTCAGAATTAGCTAAGAGTGTAGTTGAAAGGAGTATTACGGTTCCAGGCGTTCAACCTAAATTATCTATGTCGTTAATAAATGAAGCTAACGAACTTGCTCATGGTAGATTGACCATCGTAGGAGCTTTAGGTGGTAATTATATTTTTAAGCCACCATCTAATGATTTTCCAGAAATGCCCGCTAATGAACATCTTACAATGCGCATAGCAGAATCTTTTGGAATACAGGTAGTGCCATCCTCTTTAATTCGTTTACAATCAGGAGAATTATCTTATATCACTAGGCGAATCGATAGAGAACCAGAAGGAGAAAAAAAACATATGTTAGATATGTTTCAAATTACCGAAGCTTTTGATAAATACAAAAGTTCTTCTGAAAAGATAGGTAAAGCACTTGGGAACTATTCTAGTAATACTTTACTAGATAAATTATTCTTTTTTGAGTTAACTTTATTTAGTTTTCTTATGGGTAATAACGACATGCATTTAAAGAATTTTTCTATGATAGAAACAGACAATGGATGGTCGTTGGCACCTGCTTACGATTTATTAAACGCAACGATTGTAAATCTGGATGATAAAGAAGAAATGGCTTTGACTTTAAATGGTAGAAAAAACAAATTAGAAAAGATTGATTTTGAAATGTTGGCAGATAATTTGGGTCTTACACAAAAGCAAACAAAAGGTGTGTTTCAAAGGTTTTATAAGCTAAAATCAAAAGCAATCAAGTGGATTGATAAATCTTTCTTATCAGATAAGATGAAAGCTCTTTACAAAGAAAAAGTGGAAGAAAGATATCATAGGATTTTTTAAAACGATGTGGTGATTTTCTTATAAATGTTATTTTTTAGTAATAACCTTCTCAGTTTTTATAGTGTTTTTGTGTTGAACATGATAAGCATAAACCAATGACGCCATTGAAATAAGAATTGCAAGGATAAAAGTAATAATTGCCCATTTAGGATATACCCCTGCTTTTTCAAATAATAATTCAAATCTGTTATATTGCCTTTCTTGCAGTTCACTTTGTTTTTTTAATTGGCCATTATATGCTTCTAAAAGTGGCTTGATTTCCGAAAGGTCAATGGCTACTTTTACATCTTTAATTTGATCATTAATAGTCTCCAACCTGTTTACATCACCTCGGAATTCTTCTAGCTCAGAAGTTAATAGTTCCATGTACTCTTTAATTCTAGTCATACTTTTAAATTTTTAAATTCCTATTCCGGCATCTATAGAATGTTTCACAACTCGCTTTGCGATTTTCTTTACAATACTTAAAGCTAATCTTGGAGCTAAAGGAATAGCTTTATCTAACACTTTTACTGGAGCTATGTTTTTTATGATTTTATTTGACCGACCATAAAGTCGTTGTCCGATGTTGCAACCAGTCATACTACGATGTACTTCGCTCCCTTTCAAATTATAATCATTGAATTCAAATCGAAATCCTTGAATGTTCCCTGCTTTATTGATACTTGGTAGCACCTTGACACCATTGGTATGCATGGCTTTGATGTAATCATCAAAATTCTTAGGAGTAAATTGTTTTAGGGTCAACTCATGCCTCCGCTTGATTTCCTGTCGAACCTCTTTCAATAAAAATTCTTTTTCAAACTGAACCTGTTTTACGGTAGTCAGTTGCATCTGTTCAGCCACTTTTTTCAGCTGCATACTGACTTCGTTTTCCGATGAAGCTATCATTGTAAGCTACCCCTCGAAAATCAATACGATTTACATATAAATGAATATGAGCATGCTCTTTATTTCTATGAATAAATGCAATAGCTTGTCTTTGTTCCAATTTCATTTCTTTCATAAATCGTTTACAGATCATTTCAAGATCCTTTTGTTGTAGCCGTTGCCCATCTTCTATGGTTGGGCTTATCACAAAGGACAGTGTATTCTTTTGGCAATAGTAGTTTTGGTCCTGGACCATTTTAAACTCTTGAGTTATCTCATTAGGATTGTCACCAATCAGTTCTTGCTTAAAGACAACTTCTGCTCCTTTTTCCTGATTCCATCCATAAGCTAAAGAAGCTTGTGTATGGGCAATAGCTTTTCCTTTTCCTATCATGGCGATAACTTTTGTAAATGTGCTTTTATCTCATCGGCTAATCGATATATTTCTTCGGTAAGTTTAATTTAATAAAGGATAATCATTAGAATCTTTTAAAACAATTTACTATGAAAAAGATTTTTCTAATTGTCTTTGCTACGTTTTATTTTGGTGCGAATGCCCAAGAAATAGAGTTGATGGGTTTGCGTCTATATCGAGGAGTCGAATCAAGTACTAAACTACAAAGAATGGAAATAAGTTTGCTCCTTAAAGATAGTATGCAATTGGTATCATTATCTCCTAAAAGTAAAATAGAAATGCTAGAAGACAATAAGGGTAAAAACCTAAGAATACCTGCTTATAAAGACGAAATAATCAATTTTCAACAATCACAGTTAGTTGACGAAGGACTTGGTATTCTTATTGAGTCAGTATCCATCCCTAGTAGAAAGGCCAAAAGCATTCAACTAAAGGGACGACTTGTCTATAATGTTATCGAAAATGCAAAAGAGCAATCGTTGATCCTTAAAGACGTTGATTTTAATAAGTGGAATAATATTTTAATTGAAGAAGAATCGATTAAACTACGCAAAGGGCGCTATAATGATAACAAGAAGGGTAGTATGCTCTCTTTTAGGTTTCTAAATAATAATGCGACCTATGTTATAAAGGATATAAAAGTGATAGATAATGCAACTGTGTTAGACAAGGTTCTCGAGTTTAAGCGCTTTACCGATGATGTTTCGTTGGCTATTTCTGAAGCATTAACTGATCGGAAATATGACCTTAAGATTAAATACAATAGGGTAAAGACAAAATCAATACCCCTTAGTAAGAAATTTTGCCTAGGTCTTTAAACTAAATAAGAAGTAAGTAATTAGAGGGAGTAGGATAGAAATCAATTTTTAAACATCTGAATATCAATATCTTGAAATCATAGTTCTGATCCCTCTTAATCATAAACAATTTAATTACTAAAAGAATTATCCTGATTACCTGTTTTTTATTACTCCTCAATGTCAAAGCACAAAATTTCAATTACCTAGGAATTAAGAGGTCAAAAAATAAAATGTTGTACCCAAGGCATAAAAAAAGACTTCACATTTCTGTAAAGTCTTCATTTTCAGAGCTCCCCCTCTTGGGCTCGAACCAAGGACCCTCTGATTAACAGTCAGATGCTCTAACCAACTGAGCTAAGGAGGAATTTCTACAAAACTCATTTTCGTTTTGCGTGTGCAAATATAATTGTTTTTCTAATTTCAACAAGAAGAAAAAAACTTTTTTTCAAAAATATTTTAGTCTAAAACCCACACAAATATTAATGCAAATAATTGTACTTTTGTCAAATTATTTAATAAGAAATCAAGTAAAAAGAGAAAATGGATAGATTTTCATTTTTAAATGCCGCCCATACAGGATTTATTGAAGATTTGTATGATAAGTATCTTGTAAATCCTGATTCGGTAGAGCCAAGCTGGAGAAGTTTCTTTCAAGGGTATGATTTAGCGAATGAAAATTATTCATTACATGAAGCAGCAGCAGTTGAAGTACCAGCACACGTTCATAAAGAATTCAAGGTTGCAGACCTAATAAATGGATATAGAACGCGTGGACATTTGTTTACGAAAACCAATCCAGTACGCGAACGCAGAAAGTACGAACCCACGTTGGCAATTGAGAATTTCGGATTATCTAAAGAGGATTTAACGAGTGTATTTGATGCTGGCGATATTTTGGGGTTAGGAAGTCAGCCATTAATCGAAATAATTAGGCATTTAGAGGCTATTTATTGTGATTCTATTGGGGTTGAATACATGTATATAAGAGAGCCAGATGAAATAAAATGGTGGCAAGATAAGCTCAATCAAAACGATAATCACCCGAATTTCGACCAAGACAAGAAAAAATATATACTTTCAAAGTTAAACCACGCTGTTACTTTTGAACAGTTTCTCCAAACCAAATATGTTGGTCAAAAGCGCTTCTCTTTAGAAGGAGGTGAAGCCTTGATTCCTGCAATAAGCAATATGTTGTATAAAGCAACAAATGAATTTGGGTTAAAAGAATGTGTTTTAGGGATGGCTCACAGAGGTCGATTAAGTACATTAATTAACGTATTTAGAAAACCACCTCGAGATCTTTTTAGTGAGTTCGAAGGGAAAGATTTTGAAGATGACAGTATCGATGGTGATGTAAAATATCATTTAGGATTAACCATAGATAAAACATATTTGAATGGAAAGCAAATAAAAATGAATTTGTGTCCTAATCCTTCACATTTAGAAACAGTTGATGCTATAGTTGAGGGTATAACACGCGCTAAAATAGATAACGACTACGACGGAGATTCTTCTAAAATATTACCCATATTAGTTCATGGTGATGCAGCCATTGCCGGACAGGGAATCGTGTATGAGGTAATTCAAATGGCCAATCTAAATGGTTATAAAACAGGTGGTACCGTGCACATTGTAGTGAATAATCAAATAGGATTTACCACAAATTATTTAGACGCCAGATCTAGTACCTATTGCACCGATGTTGCTAAAGTAACGCTATCGCCTGTATTGCATGTGAATGCAGACGATGCAGAAGCTGTTGTTCATGCAACCGAAATGGCTTTAGAATTTAGAACTCGTTTTAAACGTGATGTTTTTATAGATTTATTGGGATATCGTAAGTATGGTCATAATGAAGGGGATGAACCTCGTTTTACGCAGCCCAAGTTGTATAAGGCAATTGCAAAGCATAAGAATCCGAAAGATATTTATGCGCAACAGTTGATTAATGAATCGGTCATAGACCAAAACTATGTAAAACAAATTACAGAAGAGTTTAAAGAGACACTAGAGTCTGAGTTTCAAGAATCAAAAAAGCAAACCTCTTCTAAAGTAAACGAGTTTATGCCAGAAAGATGGCATGGATTTACAAGAAAGGATGTTGAGCACATGCTCGATACTGTAAATACTGAATATCCAGAAAAAAAACTTAAAGAAATCGCTAATATAGTTTCTACCGTTCCTGAAGGAGTAAAATTTTTACGAAAAGCAGAACGTATTTTACAGGGTAGGGCTAAAATGGTTTTTGAAGAGAATGCCTTAGATTGGGGAACCGCAGAGACCTTGGCTTATGGAACTTTGTTAGAAGAAGGGTTCGATATTCGTATCTCTGGAGAAGATGTAGAAAGAGGTACTTTTTCACATAGACATGCGATTTTGCGTGATGAAATTTCAGAAGAGCGTATTAACCTGTTAAATACCAATAAAAATAATAAAGGTGAGATGACCATTTATAATTCTCACTTGTCAGAATATGGTGTATTAGGTTTTGATTATGGATACGCCATGGCAAACCCGAATACATTAACTATTTGGGAAGCTCAGTTTGGTGATTTTGCAAATGGCGCACAAATTATATTCGATCAATATATAAGTTCCGCAGAGGATAAATGGAAACTACAAAATGGATTAGTAGTGTTACTACCGCATGGTTATGAGGGGCAAGGCCCCGAGCATTCATCAGCAAGAATAGAACGTTTTTTACAATCTTGTGGCAATGATAACATGACAGTGGCAAATTGTTCTACTCCCGCAAATATGTATCATATTTTGCGTCGACAGATGAAACGTGACTTTAGAAAGCCATTAATTGTGTTTACACCTAAAAGTTTATTACGTCATCCAAAGGCGGTAAGTAGTGTTGAAGACTTAGCGAATGGTACTTTTCAGGAAGTAATTGATGATACTATTGATAAAAAGAAAGTAAAGAAATTAGTATTTTGTATGGGTAAATTCTATTATGATTTGTTAGCAGAGCGTGAAAAATTAAATAGACATGACATTGCTTTAGTTAGAATAGAACAGCTATTCCCATTACATACAGAAAATATTAAATCGGTAATAGATTCGTATCCGAATGTAGAACGGTATGTTTGGGCGCAAGAAGAGCCTAAAAATATGGGCGCTTGGGGCTATATGTTAGAACGCTTTGAAGCTGTAAGGTTAGAATGTGCATCTAGAGGCTATCATTCAGCTCCAGCTGCAGGTTCTAGTACCCGTTTTAAGGTAAGACATCAAAAAGTTCTAGATAAAGTATTTGATTAAGAATAAAAATAATAACCAAATGTCATTCTGAACTTGTTTCAGAACGTTATAAGAAATAACATAATTTAAGATGGTTTTAGAAATGAAAGTCCCTTCACCAGGGGAATCAATCACCGAAGTAGAAATAGCAACATGGTTAGTTGAAGATGGTGATTATGTAGAAAAAGATCAGACTATTGCAGAAGTAGATTCAGATAAAGCAACGTTAGAACTGCCTGCTGAAGAAAGTGGTATTATTACGCTTAAAGCGGAAGAGGGCGATGCCGTTGCTGTGGGTGCTGTGGTATGTCATATCGATACCAGTGCTGCAAAACCTGAAGGAGCTACAACTTCAAAACAAGAAGAAAAAAAGGAAGAAGCTCCTAAAAAAGAAGCACCTAAGCCAGTTGAAACTAAAACTACCTATGCAAGTGGTTCTACGAGCCCCGCAGCTAAAAAAATATTAGATGAAAAAGGCATTTCAGCAAATGAAATAAAAGGAACAGGTAGAGATGGTAGAATAACAAAAGAAGATGCTGTAAAAGCTACACCAAGTATGGGAACACCTTCTACAGGTGGTTCGCGTGGTAGTGAACGCAAAAAATTATCGATGTTACGCAGAAAGGTGGCAGAGCGTTTAGTGTCTGTAAAGAACGAAACAGCGATGTTAACTACTTTTAATGAGGTTAATATGCAACCAATCTTTGATCTTCGAACTAAATATAAAGAGGATTTTAAAGCGAAGCATGGTGTAAGTTTAGGCTTTATGAGTTTCTTTACGAAAGCAGTTGTAAGGGCATTACAATTATATCCTGATGTGAATTCTATGATCGATGGGGATTATAAAGTATCGTATGATTTTCAAGATATTTCGATTGCGGTTTCAGGACCTAAGGGCTTGATGGTACCTGTAATTCGTAATGCAGAAAATTTAACTTTTAGAGGTGTAGAATCTGAGGTAAAACGATTAGCGATAAGAGCACGTGATGGTGAAATTACAATCGATGAAATGACAGGTGGTACTTTTACCATTACCAATGGTGGGGTATTTGGTTCTATGCTATCTACACCCATTATAAATCCTCCGCAAAGTGCTATCTTAGGAATGCATAATATTGTAGAACGCCCAGTTGCTGAAAATGGTCAGGTTGTGATTAGACCTGTAATGTTTGTAGCGTTATCATATGATCATAGAATTATTGATGGTAGAGAATCTGTTGGTTTCTTAGTAGCTGTAAAAGAGGCACTAGAAAACCCAGCTGAGTTGTTGATGGATAATAATCCAGATAAAGCGTTAGAGATGTAATTTTTATTTTAATTAACCTGCTCTTTCAGGAGCATTCAGAAACTTTATAATATCTAAAAACCCATGGTGAAAACTATGGGTTTTATTTTATAAAAGGTAAATTTTTCAAATCGACATTACCACCCGTTAATATCAATCCTATCTTTTTGTTTTTAAATTGAGTTTTATTTTTTAATACAGCTGCCAAAGTTGTAGCGCATGAAGGTTCCACGATTATCTTCATTCGTTCCCAAATCAATTTCATGGCTTCAATTATTTCTTCTTCGGTTACCCGAATAATTTCAGGCACATAATTTTGAATAATACTAAAGGTGATATCACCTAAATTGGTTTTAAGCCCGTCGGCAATGGTATTGGTAGTACTATTGGTTTCTATTTTTCTAGACTGTAAGGAGCGATATGCATCATCTACCTCATAAGGCTCAGTACCTATTACCTTACAGTTTTTATGAAATGATAAGGTGCTTAAAACGGTACCAGAGATGAGCCCACCACCACCTACAGGTGCTATTATATTATCTAGATCAGGACAATCTTCGATTAACTCTTTTGCAGCAGAAGCATTTCCCAAAATCACATTAAAATCATTAAATGGATGGATGAAGGTAGCGCCTGTTTCGTTTTGAATTTTTTGAGCAGTTACTTGTCGCGAAATTACGTTGGGTTCACATTCAGTGATTATACCTCCATAGCCTTTTACGGCATCTTTTTTTACCTGCGGGGCATCACTGGGCATAACAATATGTGCTTTAATACCCAAGTTTTTAGCAGCTAAAGCTAATGCCTGCGCAAAATTACCCGAAGAATGTGTTACAACACCTTTTAGCTTTTGCTCTTGAGATAATTGCATGATTGCATTAGTCGCACCGCGCATTTTAAATGCACCCATTTTTTGAAAATTTTCGCATTTAAAATAAAGATCAGCCCCAGCTAAAATATTCAATTGATGAGAAGTTAGTACCGGAGTATGATGTATATAAGGCGCTATGCGCTCTGCGGCAGTTAAGATGTCATTTTTTATGTTCACTTGTTTCGTAATTTTTGATACCAGCTTTTATCGCGATAGGTAGTCTATTTTCTTTGGGTGGGATAGGGCAAGAATATTTTGAATTATATACACAATACGGATTGTAAGATTTGTTAAAGTCAATCACAATTTTTCCATTAGAAGGATAGTCTGGTTCGATATATCTTCCTCCTCCATAACTTTCATTGTTTGAAGTCTCATCTGTAAATGGTAAAAAGAGTTGGTCATAAAAATCTGGTGAATTTTTATCCTTGCATTGATAAATATGAAGTTGTACTTCTTTTCCATTAAGGGTAAAGGTTGCAGTACCAAAAGTAGAATATATAGGTTTTCTTTCGGTAGTAGTAGGCATTTCAAATAAGTGTGGTGCCTCATCTTTCTTAAAGTCGGCCAGAACTCTATACGTTGTATCTATAGGGAAAAAACGAAGCTTTCGAAATTTTTTAAAATCTTCTTCATTAAAAGGTGTTGTTGCCTTATCAGCAAAATTTTTATTCATGTTGTATCGATAGTCTTCCACGGAAGTGATATAAGTATCTTCGGTATTTTTTTGTGCACAAGAAGTAATGCTTAAGACCAATAAAAAAAACATAATATATTTCATGTCTTAAAAATAGTAATTAATGCGTAATGGTATTTAATTTTATTTTGTAGCTTTGATTCATAAATTTAAAAAATATGTATTGTTTCACAAATTGTATTGTCAAAACCCAAAAGTCTTTAAAGACCAAAGGTCGGTGCGTGAATTTGTTGTAGCAATGAAAGAATAAATAGTATCAATACAAATTTAACCCGGCTCATAGCTGGGTTTTTTAGTTTTATATAAAACCAAACACTATGATTTTAGTTAATTATGTTAACTCAAAAATTATAAAACCTTATGTAGAAACCTTTAAAGGCCTGTCAAAAGAGATATGGTGGTTATCATTAATTACACTTATTAATAGAGCAGGTACTATGGTAATTCCGTTTATTTCTATATACCTAAATGAAGGATTAGGTTTTTCAATGCCTCAGGTAGGGTGGATCATGTCAGCTTTCGGTTTGGGTTCAGTAGTAGGATCTTGGTTAGGAGGTAAACTTACTGACAGAATAGGTTACTATAAAGTAATGACATTTAGTTTATTTGCAACTGGGTTGGCCTTTGTAGCATTACAATATATGACTACGTTTTATTCATTTAGTTTAGGAATTTTTGTCGTGATGCTCATAGCTGATATGTTTAGACCTGCCATGTTTGTGGCTATGGATGCGTATAGCAAACCCGAGAATAAAACGCGTTCGGTTACCTTGATACGCTTAGCAATTAATTTGGGATTTTCAGCTGGACCTGCTGTTGGAGGATTAATTATTGCAAGTATTGGGTATTATGGATTGTTTTGGATAGATGGTATCACTTGCATACTTGCTGCTTTTTTATTGTTGAATGTTTTACATCCTAAAAAAACTAAAGAATTAGATAAAAAAGTAAAAGTTGAGAATCCATTACCTGCTTATAAAGATGGCTCTTTTGTAATTTTCCTTTTAGCGATGCTACTGTTCGGATTTATATTCTTACAATATTTTTCTACCATGCCATTATATTATAGAGCACAATCATTAACCGAATTTGAAATAGGGTTATTACTGGGTATGAATGGTTTTCTAATTTTTCTTTTAGAAATGCCATTGATTAAAAAGCTGGTAGATGATTCGCAAAATAAAGTGCAACTTATGTTTTGGGGTGCTATATTGGTTGGATTAAGTTTTTTAGTTCTCAATTTTACTGGATGGGTAGGGATTTTAATTATAGGAATGTTACTAATGACTATCGGAGAAATGATCTTATTTCCGTTTTCTAATTCATTTACCATAGATAGGTCAAAAGCAGGATTGCAAGGTGATTTTATGGCATTTTATACAGTTTCATTTTCATTAGCACACGTATTTGGGCATAATACTGGTATGCAATTGGTAGAACATGTTGGTTTTCAAAGTACATGGTATATTATGACTGGTTTAGGAATACTGTGTGTTTTTTTATTGTGGATTCTAAAAAAGCGTACTCAAAAAGAATATACAAGAATAAAAGCCTAACACTATGCTAGGCTTTTATTTTAATTATTGTTTTTTGAACTTATTCGAGTATTGAAAATTCAATATTTGATGAGGTAAACACGGTATGTGTTTGATTTTTAAAATCATCTTCTTTAGCTTTAAAAATATTATCTACATACGTCTGCGGATTTAAGTCAATTAAAGGGAACCATGTGCTTTGTACTTGCACTTGTAGTTTATGGCCCTTTTTAATCGTATGAAAGACATCTTGTAATTTAATAGTTACATTGGTAGCTTTGTTTGGAATGAACGGTTCTGGTTTTGAAAAGCTATTTCTAAATTTACCACGCATTACTTCACTGCGAACCATTAAATGATAATTACTCATTTTAACATGTGATTGCATATCTTCATTGTTTTCTTCTGCATTTGGCGGATGCACATCAATCACTTTTACAATCCAATCTGCATCTGTACCCGTAGTAGCAACCTTTAAATTTGCTAAAATATCACCCGCTAATGTTAAATCTTCTTCTAAAACATCAGTTTCAAAAACTAAGACATCGGGTCGTCTTGCAGCAAAACGTTGATCATCAGTCATATATTTTCGAGGTGTAAATACTGTTTTAATATCTTCTGAATAAGGAACAGGATGTTTTAAGTCACTCACAAACTTTATAGACTCATTACCTTCTTGTTTGGTTGTTAATTTCTGACTTTCTGAAAGGAAAAACGTTTCTTTACTTACATGTGCAGGAGGCCAACTTTTATATGTTTTCCATTCTTTTTTACCTGAATCATATACATAAGCTTCAGGCAAACCTGTGTTTTTATCACCAGTACCTTTTAAGAAATGATTAAAGAATTTTGTTTCAATATTTTTTTGAAAAAATTCTGATATAGAATCACCAAAGTAATAATTTCCCACAATGTTTTTTCCTCGAGATCGTGCCCAGGCACCATGATCCCAAGGGCCAAAAACTAAGGTGTTATAATTTTCTGGATTGTATTTTTCAATGGTTTTATAGGTCTCTAAAGGGCCATATAAATCTTCTGCATCGAACCAGCCACCAACTACCATAGTGGCTACAGTAGGTTTGATATTCTTTAGGTGCTGAATAATTCCTTTGCTTTGCCAAACACTATCATAATTAGGATGTTCAACAAACTCTTTCCAAAAGAAGTCATCAATTTGATCTTTGCCCTTTAAGGTTGGGTTGTCTAAAGGTTTATATTGAAAATACTTATTCAAATTACGCAAGGGGCCAGCATCTAAAAAGAATTGATATTGATCTTGAGTACCCAACTCGGGAAGTTTGTACCAAGCCGAATCTATAGGCTTATCTTTTGGTGTTCCGAATAACGGAATGGCTCTGAAATAACTCAACAAAAAAGCACCATTATGGTGAAAATCATCAAAATAAAAATCACCAATACATGCTTGTGGTGATGCTGCTTTTAGTGCAGGATGGGCATCTAAGGTAGAATAGGTGGTATAAAATCCTGGATACGAAATACCCCAAGTACCTACATTACCATTAGTATTGTCTATATTTTTCACCAACCAATCAATGGTGTCATAGGTATCTGAAGCTTCATCAATATCGGTATCAGATTTTTTATTTGAATTATAAGCACGCATATTATCATAGGTACCCTCGCTCATCCAACGCCCTCTTACATCTTGATAAACAATTATATTGCCTTCTTTCATTAAATATTCGTTTGGGCCAATTCTATTACGAAATTGACCTTCACCATACGGTTGGCAGCTATAGGGTGTGCGTTGCAATAAAATAGGGTAGGTCTTACTCTTATCTTTTGGTGAATAAATAGTTGTATGTAATTTTACGCCATCTCGCATGGTGATGTTTACTTCCTTCTTATCATAATGATCTTGAACATAAGTATCTGGTACTGCTTCAGTAGCTTCTTGATCTTTAATTTTTGCAGGATTAGTTTTTGTACAACTTATTGCTAAAAAGAGCAATAATGAGAATTTTAGGAAAGTTTTCATATTCGATTTTAATAAAGTGAACTAAAAGTACAAAAACTAACTAAATAAGCTTGTTAAAATTATACAGGTTTGATTTCTTTTTGATGAATTACTTGAGAAAGTACAATTTGAGTTTTTGTTTCACCATAGGTAATGAGTTCGTCGATTAAAGATTCAAGGTGTTGCTGATCTTTTAAGATCACTTCCATGACAATGTTTTCATTTCCTGTTACACGATAACAATTAATTACTTCATCATACGATTTTACTTTTTTTAAAAAAGGTTTTAATTTACCCATAAAGGCTTTCAGTGTAATAATAGCCTTAAGCTGATAACCTAATTCTTTTGGAGAAATAAAAGTTTTGTAAGCTTCTATGACACCAATATCTTCTAATTTTTTAATGCGTTCAGATACTGCAGGAGAACTAATGCCTACTTTTTTGGCTATAGCAGTATTAGATTGCTTAGCATCTAGTTGTAATAGTTTTAAAATGGCTTTATTTATAGAATCTAAATACATTAAAATAAAAACTTAATAATACCTTAAAATATAAGGTAAATATAGTTTTTTTATTTAAATTTTAAATTTTAATCTATGTATTAGTGTGTAATTTTGAGTTCCTAATTATTCAGAATAACAAATGACATCTCAGTTTTTAGACATACAGTTATATAGAAAAGCATTAGAAATAAGAATGCTTTCTACTAGTATAAGTCATTATTTACAAGATGATTTATGTAAATTAAATGAGGACGGTTCTGAAGATGAAAATATTTATTTTTCTGGTGATATAATACAACAATCAAGTGCTTTAGCTCCAGAAATTTTGAATGCTGAAAAAAATAGAAATGATACTGATAGAAAGTACTATCATATCAATTCACTATCGCAACTCACTAAACATTTATATAGAAATAGTAAGCGATTAGAGCGTTCTAATAGTAGCAGTAGAGATTACTTAAAAATACTACAAAGAGAATTGAAAGTTTTTAATTCCCTACAACGTAAGTGGATGCTAACTCTTTAGTATTATTTCTGCTATTTGTAACGCTTGCCGTGCTTGATAACAATATCAACATTTTGCAGTAAGGCTATATGCCTTAAAACATCACCCTTTACTGCGATGATATCTGCATCTTTTCCCTCAGAAATTGTACCTACTTTACCTTCTACACCCATCCATTTTGCAGGCCAATAGGTAGCTGCACGAATTGCGTACATTGGGTCTATGCCAAATTCGTTTACCCAAACATCTAATTCATTCCATGTAGATTGACTGTGAAATTTCATAGGGATACCACTATCGGTACCAATCATTAAAACAACTCCTGCTTCCATTAATTGTTTGATTTTTTTTTCTAAAGTTGGTTTCCTAACAGGAGTTAGCTGAAAATAAGGTAAACGATCTTTATGCTTAAAGCTATTTTTAATATCGGTAACAATTGTATCATTTAAACCTCTATGCCAAGAAGTATTATCTAAATGTTCGCCATTATCACGAACATATTCATAATTATATAAACCCTCTACAGTTGGGCACCAAAATAAAGGACCTAAATTCATTTGTGCCGTACGTTCTTTAATTGCATCCATAACATCTTCAGGATATTGAGGTGCTGATGACAATCCAGTATGCTCAAAACAATCTACACCCGCCTTTAATCCCATTCTAATTTCTTGTGGGCGATGACCATGAGCGACAACTTTTAGTTTGTGCTTATGCGCTTCATCAACAAGTGCTTGCAGTTCTTGACTACTTAATTGATCTTGATCAACTAATTTGATACAATCTACTCCAGCATCAGCTAGCTTTTTAACCTTTTTTTTAGCATCATCAACTCCATTAATTCCCCAACGAAATGCTTCGGTACCAGGATAGGGTTTTTTCTGTAAAAAAGGTCCTGAAACATATAAAGTTGCACCTGGTATTTCACCATTATTAATTCTATCTCTTACTGAAAGACTTTCTTTTAGAGGTCCACCCAGATCTCTAGCACTGGTAATACCCGCCATTAACAACTGTTCTGCAGAAGAAGGCATAATAGTATTTTCTAATAAAGGAGGATAAGTTTTATCCCAATAAGTATAATCAGCATGACCATTAATCATAGTATGCACATGCATATCCCATAAACCAGGAAGTACTGTCATACCTTCTGTAGAAATTATTTCGGCATGATTCGGTATTTGCAATGTTTCAACAGTTCCAACTGATTTAATTTTCTTGCCCTCAATAATAATGACACTATTTTTAATCGGCGTAGATCCATAACCATCAACTAAAGTACCTCCAACAAGTACTTTTAATTGTTGTTGAGCTACAGCAGATAGAAATAAAAATAAGGATAGGGATAATAGTAAAATTCTCATAATTATAAAGATGGTTTAGTAAATACTAAAATACAACATAATTATGAGAACATATTGATTTACATATTTCTACGATACTGACCACCAACTTCAAATAATGCTGTAGTGATTTGACCTAAGGAGCAGTATTTAGTGGCTTCCATGAGCTGTTCAAAAATATTGTTATTAGTGATGGCTGCTTGCTGAATGGAGGCAAGTTGCTCTTTTACCTTAGCTGAATTTCGATTGTGAAGATTTTCTAAAGTGTTGATTTGAAACTGTTTTTCCTCTTCAGTTGCTCGAATTACTTCCTTTGGTTGAATGGTGGGAGAACCTTTAGAACTTAAAAAAGTATTTACCCCTATTATTGGAAACTCACCATTATGCTTTAATGTCTCATAATACAAGCTCTCTTCCTGTATTTTTGAGCGTTGGTACATGGTTTCCATGGCACCTAAAACACCACCGCGCTCTGTAATGCGATCAAACTCTAGTAAAACTGCCTCTTCAACTAAATCTGTTAATTCTTCTATAATAAATGCCCCTTGAATTGGATTTTCATTTTTTGCCAATCCTAATTCTTTATTAATAATCAATTGAATAGCCATTGCTCTGCGTACAGACTCTTCTGTTGGGGTGGTAATAGCCTCATCATAAGCATTTGTATGCAGTGAGTTACAATTATCATAAATAGCATATAAAGCCTGCAATGTTGTACGAATATCATTAAAGTCAATTTCTTGTGCATGTAATGAACGTCCTGATGTTTGAATATGGTATTTCAACATCTGAGCCCTTGCATTTGCTCCATATTTAAGTTTTAAAGCCTTTGACCAAATTCTACGAGCAACACGACCAATAACTGCATATTCAGGATCAATACCATTTGAGAAGAAAAAAGATAAATTTGGGCCGAATTTGTTGATGTCCATTCCTCGTGAGAGGTAATATTCCACGTAAGTGAAACCATTCGCTAAGGTGAATGCTAATTGAGAAATAGGGTTGGCACCAGCTTCGGCAATATGATATCCTGAAATAGAAACTGAATAAAAATTACGAACCTGATTTTCTATAAAATATTCTTGCACATCACCCATGAGGCGTAATGCAAATTCAGTAGAGAAAATACAGGTGTTTTGCGCTTGATCTTCCTTTAAGATATCAGCTTGTACCGTTCCACGAACTTGAGCGATGGTTTTCGCTTTTATGTCATTATAAGTGTCTTTAGGTAAAACCTGATCTCCGGTAACACCTAAAAGAAGTAATCCTAAGCCATCATTACCTTCTGGGATTTCTCCGTTATATGAAGGGCGCTTTTTTCCTTTATAAATCGTATCAATTTTTGCTTCTACCTCTTTTTCAAGATTATTCTCTTTTATATAAATTTCACATTGTTGATCGATTGCTGCGTTCATAAAGAAACCAAGTAGCATAGGCGCGGGTCCGTTTATCGTCATACTTACAGAGGTCATAGCATCGGCTAAATTAAAACCTGAATATAATTTCTTAGCGTCATCTAAACAACAGATTGAAACTCCAGCATTACCAATTTTTCCATAAATATCAGGCCTGTGATCAGGATCATTCCCGTAAAGCGTTACTGAATCAAAAGCTGTTGACAGGCGTTTTGCTGGCAATCCGAGACTTACATAATGAAAACGTCGATTGGTGCGTTCTGGTCCGCCTTCACCAGCAAACATACGTGTTGGATCTTCACCAGTTCGTTTGAAAGGATATAATCCAGAAGTATAAGGGAATTCCCCAGGCACATTCTCTTGTAAAGACCATCGTAAAATATCACCCCAAGCCTGATACTTAGGTAATGTAACTTTTGGAATTTGTGTATGAGATAATGATTCTGTATGGGTTTTTATCTTAATTTCTTTGTCACGAACCTTGAATGAATAAATAGGTTCTTTATAGCGGTTTACTTTTTCTTGCCAATTGGTTATTATTTCCCAATTGTAAGGATCAAGATCCATTTTTACACGATCAAATTCTTTTAAAAGAAGTGATAGTAATTGGGTATTTTCTTTAGAAGATGATAAGTTATCATCATTGATTCCTGATTTTATTAATGCTGGTTGAGAATTAGTAACTGATTCAATAGTTTTAAAGATTCCATATAATTTTTGAGCAACTTCAACTTGGTCATTAGCTTTTTTATCGTAAGCTCTATTGTTCTCTGAGATTTCTGATAGGTAGCGAGTACGAGCAGGAGGAATTACAAAAATTTTCTCACTCATTTCTTTTGAGAGTTGAAAACTAGACTTTAAATCTGCTTCAGTTTTCTCAACAATAGTATCCATGATTGCTTTATACAAGGTGTTCATGCCAGGATCATTGAACTGCGAAGCAATAGTTCCGAAAACTGGCATCTCATCTTGCGGTGTATCCCAAAGGTTGTGATTACGCATATACTGCTTTTTCACATCGCGTAAGGCATCTTTTGCTCCACGTTTATCGAACTTGTTAATGGCTACCAAATCTGCAAAATCGAGCATATCAATTTTTTCTAATTGAGTGGCCGCTCCAAATTCAGGTGTCATTACATATAAGGATACATCACTATGTTCTAAAATTTCTGTATCAGATTGTCCGATACCCGAAGTTTCTAAAATAATTAGATCGTACTCAGCAGCTTTTAGTACTTCTACTGCCTCATTCACATATTTTGATAAGGCTAAATTAGATTGGCGTGTTGCCAAACTGCGCATATAGACCCTAGGTGAATTAATAGCATTCATACGAATACGGTCACCTAATAAAGCTCCACCAGTCTTTCGTTTCGATGGATCTACAGAAATAATTCCGATTGTTTTATTCGGAAAATCAATTAAAAAGCGACGCACTAATTCATCAACTAAAGATGATTTACCAGCACCACCGGTTCCTGTAATACCTAAAACAGGTGTTTTAGATGTTTTATTCTTCTTATGGATTAATTCTAAAGAATCTTTGGCTATCTCTGGAAAATTTTCAGCAGATGAGATCACTCTAGCAATAGCTTTTGGATTCTTTTTTTTAAGAACTTCAGCTTCCCCGTTAAGGGTATCACCAATAGCAAAATCAGACTGCTCAACAAGGTCATTAATCATTCCTTGAAGTCCCATCTCACGACCATCATCGGGTGAATAAATACGCGTAATACCATATTTCATTAACTCTTTAATCTCTTCGGGAAGAATTACACCACCACCACCACCAAAAACTTTAATATGTTCGGCGCCTTTTTCTTTTAAAAGGTCATACATATATTTAAAATATTCGTTATGACCACCTTGGTATGAAGTCATAGCAATCGCATTGGCATCTTCTTGAATAGCAGTATTTACAACTTCTTCTACACTACGATCATGACCTAAATGAATTACCTCTACGCCTGTAGCTTGTATAATGCGGCGCATGATATTGATTGCAGCATCGTGCCCGTCGAATAAGGATGCAGCGGTTACAATTCGTACTTTATGTTTGGGTTTATAAGGTGTAGTTTGTTTCATTAAAGAATATAAATATAAGGGTTCAAAGTTACAGAATATTACGAACAATTGTTAGTTGAAATAGGTAAGAAAAGCCCAAAATTTACGATCTAATAAATAGTTGGGGTTGGCTTCATTTGCATATGCCTCTTTTTCGAAAGAAATACTGTGATAGGCTTTGTTCCAGTTTTGAAATCGAATTAAATGAAATAAAAACTCGAGAATATACCAAACAAAAAAGAAAATTAAAAGTAACTCAACTTGCTGTTTTAAATGAATTTTTTCATGATTAATGAGTATATCATTTTCTTTTAAAGATTTATTCTTTAAAAAAATAAATGGATAGATAGCTAAACCGCTATAGTTTTTTGGGATTAAAAACTTGGAAAATAGAATCATAGTAATGACAAGGGTAGTTGCTAAAGTACAAAGAATAAGTAAAAAAGACTTTCTCGTTGTTTTCAAGTTATCTTAATTAACATTTTGAAATGAAATTATAATTAATATAAACTTTTAAAATAATCAAACGCCTTAATTATTCGAGAACCATACCAGCTAAAGTATTCACCATCTACAAGTAAAATTTTTGCAGAAGTATATTGTGCAAGTTCTTGGATATGTTTTTCTTTAAAAGGATAAGGTTCTGAAGAAAGTAGTATTAAATCTAAATCAAGCTTCTCTAAACTTGCTATAGCTATTTCAGGATACCTGTTAGAATGTTCAAAAACATTCTTAAAGCGATTTAATTTTAATAATTCATTAATAAATGTAGTATCACCAGCTACCATCCAAGGTTGTCGCCAAATAAAATAAGCTACTTTCTGTTGAGGCTTATTAACTATATAAGATTTAAAATCATTTAATTTAACATGCAGCTCATTTATTATTTTTTTTGCTTTGGTCTCAATAGAAAAAATTGTTCCAATATCTCGAATGAATTCAAGATTATCTTCAATAGAATAAATATCTGATACATATATCGTAGCAATTTTTTCATATCTTTCAACAATTTCCTTGGTGTTTTCTTCTTTATTACAGATTATTATATCTGGCTGTAAATCGACAATCTTATTATAATTAACATTCTTTGTACCACCCACTATTGTCTTTTCTTTTTTTAGATACTTTGGATGTACGCAGAATTTCGTAATTCCTACAATAAACTTTTCTAAACCTAAATCAACAAGTAGTTCTGTTTGACTTGGTACTAAAGAAACAATTCTTATAGGAATTTGCTGAAAAGTGAGTGTTCTACCGAGTTGATCTTTTAAAGTAAACATTAGTTATTTTTCCAGAAATAAGGAGTAAATAAAATAAGTACTGTAAATAATTCTAATCTACCTAATAGCATAAGAAAGGCAGACCACCATTTCCCTAAGTTAGGTAGGTTACTAAAGTTATTAACTGGACTCAATTGCCCAAAAGCAGGACCGACGTTCCCTAAAGAAGAAGCTGATCCACCTAGTGCCGTTTCATAATCAAGTCCTAAAAGTCCGAAGCCCATAGCGCCTATTAAAAATACGATGAGATATAAAATAAAAAAAGCTATGATGCGGAATACAATATTCTGAGAAAGTGATTTTTTGTTATACCGAACAGGTATAATGGCATTTGGGTGTAAGCTTCTTTTAAATTCTAAATATCCGTTTTTGATCATAACAATATGTCGAACAATTTTTACACCACCAGCTGTTGAACCAGCTGAAGCTCCAAAAAACATTAAAAAGAAGAATAGTACTTTTAGAAAGGGAGTCCAAATTGTAAAATCAGCTGTTACGAATCCTGTTGTAGTAATAATTGCTATTACTTGAAAGAAACCATGTCTAATGGCACTTTCGAATTCACCAAATATCATTGGGTGCGGTATTAATTGCGTATCTGTTGCTAGGTTAGAAATATCAGCTCTAAAATAAATAACCACGGCTACGATAATAGCAATACCTAGAATATTAAAAAAGTAGGTTAAAAATTCCTCATCATGAATTACTTTTTTAATCTTTCCTTTAAAAGCAAAATAACTTAATACAAAGTTTACACCAGCTATAAACATAAAAATCATGATGATGTATTGCACTAAAGGTGTATCATTCCAGTAGGCAACACTTGCATTTTTAGTAGAAAAACCGCCAGTTGAAAGTGTACTCATTGCATGATTTATAGCATCGAAAACACTCATACCAGCAAGTTTTAAGAATATAGCTTCAGTAACAGTTAAGCCTAAATAGATATACCATAAACGTTTCGCGGTATCTGTAATTCTTGGATGTAACTTATCTGCTGATGGCCCTGGAGCTTCAGCTGCAAACATATCCATACCACCAATACCTAACAGTGGTAAAATAGCTATTGTGAGTACAATAATACCCATACCACCAATCCAATGTGTGGTACTTCGCCAAAAAAGAATACCCTTTGGCATACTTTCTATATCATTTACTATAGAGGCTCCGGTAGTTGTGTAACCAGAGATGGTTTCAAAAAAAGCATTTGTAAATACAGGGATAGATTCAGAAAAAAGGTACGGTAATGTTCCAGATAAAGACATTAAAACCCATCCTAAGGTTACAATAATGTAACCTTCACGTTTTTTTACCTGTTTATCAAAGCCCTTTGAAGCAAATCGTAGTAATAATCCAGTAATGGTAGTTACAAAACCAGCAAAAAAAATTTCTTTTGTTACACCGTCTTTGTAAATAAAACTAACAATACTAGATAAGAACATAAATAATCCATTAAAAATGAGCAAGAAACCCATCATCTGGAATATTATTTTTCTATTAAGTTTTTGAATCATATACTAGTCAAAAAACTTTTCTACTTTTCCTACATTCTCAGTAAAGCAACATACTACTACTTTATCATTGGCACGAATTTGGAAGTCACCAAGAGCAATAATACCTTCTCTATCTCTAATAACACCACCAATGGTGATACCTTTAGGTAAGTTTAGTTCTTTGATTACTTTCGAAGTAATTAAAGAATCTTCTCGTACATTAAACTCTAAAATTTCAACATTTAAATTACTTAATGTCATAATATCTCTTACATCGCCTTTTCTAATGTACTTGAATATATTATCTGCTGCAAGTAGCTTTTTATTAATAATTGTATCGATACCTATTGATTGAGAAACATTTGTATAATCAACATTATCTGCTAATGCAATGGTTTTTTTTACACCTTTAGATTTTGCAATAAGGCATGACATAATATTGGTATCAGCGCTACCAGTTGCACCTATAAAAACATCCATAGAACTAATATTCTCTTCTTCTAATAATTCGACATCTCTACCATCTCCTAATACTACTAAAGCATTTGGTATGTTATCTGCTAGTTCTAAAGCACGCTCTTTATTTTTTTCTATTAATTTTATGTTTAATTTATTAGCACAAAGTGTTTTAGCAGATTTTTCTCCAATTTTACTACCACCTAATATCATGATATCTTTAATAACTTCTTTTTGCCTACCAGTAAGCTTGTACAATTCTTCAACACCTTTTTTTGAAGTGACAAAATAAGCAAGATCATTGGCTTTAAAAACGGTATCCCCTCTAGGGATAATTGTTTCTTCTCTATGCATATTTCTTGTTGCAATAGGCATAAAGTTTATATTAGAAAAGGTAGCTGCTGCTGCTTTTACAGACATGCCTACAAAAGGTGCAGTTTCAGTCAATAAGATACCAATCATAGCCAATTCACCATTTTCAAATTCATGCATATCGTTAAACGCAGCTTCACTTAGTAAAGATTTAATTTCACTAGTAGCTAAAACTTCTGTTGAAATCAATTCATCAATACCTAATTCTTCAAAATCAATTTCATCTTTAAAATAAATAAACTCAGAATTATTAATTCTGGCAATGGTCTTTCGCGCGCCTAAACGTTTAGAAAGTACAGACACTGTGATGTTTATAGTTTCATTTGAGGATACCGATATTACTAAATCGGCATCATTTACATAAGCTTCTTTTAGAGTGGATATTGAAGTAGCATCACCTGTTATAGTTCGAATGTCTAATTTACTTTCAATGTAACTTAGTCTATCTTTTTTAAGATCTATAAGCGTGATATCATGATATTCATACGAAAGTAATTTTGCTAAATGAAAACCAACTTCACCGGCACCCGCAATAACTATTTTCATAAATATTTCTTAGTTAACGACATAAGGCAAGGCAAAAGTATTACTTTTTTCTTTTATATCTTTAAAGACAAATCCTTAATTAATGGATGTTACAAAAAATACTCTTTCTATTAAATCGTGGAGTGAAGATGATCGACCTCGTGAAAAGCTACTTTCAAAAGGAAAAGAAGCATTATCGAATGCTGAATTAATTGCTATTTTGATTGGTTCAGGTACTAGAGAAGAAACTGCTGTAGCATTAGCAAAACGAATACTAGGTTTTGCTGAAAACAATTTAAATACATTCAGCAAATTATCAATACATGACTTAATGCAGTTCAAAGGAATTGGTGAAGCTAAAGCTATTACAATAATTACAGCATTAGAGTTGGCAAGAAGGTGTAGGTTAGAAGAAGCATTACGTGAAGATAAAATTACATCTAGTAAAAGTGTCTTTAACATTATGCAACCTATACTTGGTGAACTTCGGCATGAGGAGTTTTGGGTACTTTATTTAAATAATGCTAATAAGATTTTACATAAAGATCAAATTAGTAAAGGCGGATTAACAGCAACTCTAGTTGATGTTAGAGTACTATTTAAAAAAGCAGTTGAACTTATGGCTATAGGAATTATTTTGTGTCATAATCATCCTTCAGGAAAGTTATCACCAAGTGCTTCAGATAAAAACTTAACAGAAAAAATTAAACAAGCAGGAGCAGCTTTAGATATAAAAGTGTTTGATCATTTAATAATTACCGAAAAAGACTATTTTAGCTTTGCAGACAGTAATTTAATGTAATGCTTCTTGTTTATACACAAAAAATAACACCTAGATTAAACTATACTTTTAAACAATTCTTTACGAGAATTTTAAATATTCCTGTTGATTTTACGACTAAAGTTGAAAATTTTATATCCCATAAAGGTGCTAAATTAACTTATGCTAAGCAGCCTCTGAGCAATGAAATTTTTGTTCGTAGCTCAAATCTTTTATTTGAGCAAGGTATCAATGATTTAGAAATTACTATGGGAGTATGGGATGATATTCCTTCATTTTTTAACTATCGTCAAGAAGCAAGTGTGCCATTTGATATTTTTGCAGCTTCATTTTATTTGTTAAGTCGTTATGAAGAATATTTACCTCATGTAAAAGATCAGTATGATCGTTTCGATGCTGAAGAAAGTCTTGCTTATAAACATGGTTTTTTAGAGATTCCTTTAATAGATATTTGGGCATATAAGTTCAGAGAACTATTAGTTAATAGGTCTCCTGATTTTCAGTTTAAGGAACGAAAATTTGAATTTATTTCTACCATCGACATAGATATTGCTTACAAATACAAACGAAAGGGAATTGCGCGAGGTATCGGTGGATACCTAAGAGATATATCAAAACTTAATATTAGAACATTATGGTCTAGAATTATGGTGAATTTAGGAGTTAGAAAAGATCCTTTTGATACTTATGAACTGTTAATTGATTTACAAAGTGAATATAGTATTAAAACAATCTTCTTCTTTCTAGTAGGTGATTATTCTACATTCGATAAAAATACTTCCTTTAGAAATGGTAAATATCAATCGTTAATAAAGTCTGTAGCAGATTATTGTAAAGTTGGTTTACACCCATCGTACTATACTATGAATAACGAGCTTTTATTAAAGAAAGAGAAAATAAGGCTTGAAAATATTACCAATTCGCCTGTAAAAAGATCACGTCAACATTATTTACGTTTTACAATGCCAGAGACCTATCAGAGTTTGGTGAATTTAGAAGTTGACGAAGATTATACCATGGGATATGCTAAACACTACGGATTTAGAGCAAGCACATGTACACCTTTTTATTTTTACGATTTAGATTACGAAGTACAAACTCCGCTTAAGCTTTTTCCTTTTGCTGTCATGGATGTTACACTTAGAGACTATCAAGACTTATCTAATAAAAAAGCGTATCAAGCAATTATACGATTGGCCAACGAAGTGAAAAAAGTAAATGGAACTTTTATAACGCTGTTCCATAACGAGACCTTAAGTAATAGAGGTAAATGGAGAAGATGGAGAAAACTCTACATAGATATGTTTAAAATACTATCAAAATAAGCTCTAATGATTTCATACTTTGCCAGAGATCAAGTAGATACTATTAAATATAATGCATGTATTGAAAAGGCTATAAATTCAAGAGTATATGCTTTTAGCTGGTACTTAGACTGTGTGGCAGATAATTGGGGAGTTTTAGTGCTGAATGACTACGAAGCTGTAATGCCATTACCTTGGCGAAAAAAACATACTATTAAATATATTTACACACCTTTTTGGCTTCTTGAATTAGGTGTTTTTTTTATAAACAAAAATTATAATTATAACGATTTTTTAAAGGAAGCATTCGACAAATTTAATTTTATTGAATTAAGGATGAACGCTCATAATTCAATAAATGATATTGAGGATAATGTAATCGAGAAAGAATTTCAATATATAGTGTTAAATGATGATTTCGAAGTCATGAGGTCAAAATTTAGAAAGGATAGATTAAAAGATATCAAAAGAGCCAACCAGTTTAATTTGAAAACTATTTGGGGTGATACTCCAGAAAAATTGATAACACTTTTTAAAGAAAATGTAGGTAAAAGAACGCCAAATATTAAGAACAAAGATTATAAAGTCTTGTTAGAGCTAATAAATATTTGCTTGAGGAAAAATGTAGGCGATATATTATCTATTTATGAAGACAATATATTAGTTGCTTCTGGTTTTTTTATAAAATATCATGAGAAAGTTACTATTCTAATCTCCTCTACTGATTTTGATAATAGAAAGAATGGTGCTAATACATTTTTAATAGATAGTGCTATTTCAAAATATTATAAAGAATATAAAGAATTTAATTTTGGAGGGTCGTCTATTGAATCAATAGCTGAGTACTTTAAAAGTTTTGGTGCTCTAAGTCAAAAATACCATCTCTTAAAATACAATAACTTACCTAGGGTTTTCAGACTTTTTAAGAAGTAGTTTTTTATAAAGAAATAAAAACCATACATACGATGTAATTCCGGTAAACCACATTAAAACTGCTGAGGTTATTGCAGCACCTTTAATACCGTACTTGGGTATGAGATATAAGTTTGAGGCTATATTTAGAAGTAGGGCAATACTGGCGATATAATAATTAATATGTGCTTTACCCAGAGAAGATAATAAATTACCAAATAACCCCCTAAATACTAAAATACCACATATACCCACTGTCAATATAAGAAAAGTGTCGGTATATTGAATAAATTCGGTTCCGAATAGCGATAGTATATACTCAGAAAAAAGGAATGAAATTAGGAGTATAGATAGACTAATAAAAAAGAAAAACTGCATATATCCTTTCTTGTAATTTGCGATATAATTTTTATCGTAAATATTTTCTGTAAATGAAACAAAATCAGTTGTAATAAATACTCTGGGTAAAAACAACAAACTAAAGGGAATCAAGGATACATATTTATAGATGGTAACCATTGCTGTATCCTTTATTAGATAACCTATTAAAAAAATATCGATAATAAATAATAATTGAGTTACTACATTAGAGAGGCTGGCAAAAAAACCATATTTGTAAAATTTAAAATCTGTTATAGTTAATTTTTGATAGCTTTTAAAATCAATACCTACTTTTCTAAAAAAAATAAGAACCGTGAAAACTGGAGCAATTATTAAAGCGATAGCATATCCTTTTTCTTTAAAGAGATAACTTAATAAAAACACCGCTATAACTAATAAAGTGTTATAAATCAGTTCTGTGTAAGCATACTTCTTATTATCTAGCTGTAACCTGAACCATATTTTTATGAGTTCTAAAACATAGAGAGGTAAAATTAATAGCGATAGTAGTATTATATAATATTTAGTTTCTCGAAACGAAAAATTTATCAAAAAACTAATGATAACTATTATCAAAATTAGTAACAAAGAAGCTAGTAAACCTTTTTTAAATGTATAAATAAATAGGTTTTTCTTTTCTAATTCAGACTTAGTTAGTGCGCCATATCTTATCAAACTTTGATGAAGACCTAACCCGCTAAGAGGTACAAAAAAAGAAATGATATTAAAAGCAAAAATAACAACTCCTAAAGGTTTGTTATCGATCAATTGTAAAGCAATCCACGAGGCTAAGAATGACAAAGTACGAGCAACCATTGTTGCTAAGAACACATAATTTCCTGCTCTAGAGATAAAGTTTAGTATGAAAGTTCTTATAGATTTCAATTATTCTTTAAAGCTTTTAGATATAATTTTGAAAATTGGTTTGCTATTTTTTCTTTGCTAAAATTGTTGGTCGCGTACTGATGCATTGTTTCTTTTGAAGCAAAAGAAATATTCTTATTATAAATTTTCAGTAATGCTTCTTTGAGCTGTTGTTCGTTTCCTTTGTCTATTAAGAGGCCAAAATTTTGTGGGAAAAATTCTGAAATACCACCAACATTGGTCGAAATTACTGGAGTTCCTGTAGCAAATGATTCTAATATGACACAAGGTAGATTTTCATAATTACTAAATAACACAAAAACATCAGCCTCAGCGAAATATGTATTAAGTTCTTGCTGAGGTATTTGGTTTACAAATTGTATAGTAGTTAATCCTCGTTCTTTTGCTGATTGTTTATAGCTACTTGATTTTTCACCAACCAGTGTAATTTTTAAATCTTTGATGTGAGTTTCTAAATCTTTAAGCGCATTTAAAAAACCTGAAACATTTTTATGCGTGTTGTTCATATTAGAAATGTGTAGGATGCTAAAGCTTTTTTCTTTTTTGTCATTAGGAAAAAATAAAGTGTTGTCAACAACATTAGGCACTATTTGATAGTTACCCGATAGACCCATTTGTTTCATATTCTCAGCTAAATTATAACTTACAGGAGCAATAAAAGTTGCGTTTTTAGTGATTGCTTTTGAAAGTATTTTTTGAAAAAAGCCTAATTTTTTAGATTGAGGATGTAAATAGCCAGTCCAATGCTCAGAGATAATGTAGTTTCTTTTTTTGAACCACTTTTGATGTAAGGCAAAAATACCAAAAGGATATAAGGTATTTACATGTATAAGATCAATAGTCTCTATTTTGTTCAATAATGTAGTATATGCCTTGCGAAACAATCTTATTTTTACAATAGGATTTTTTGTTGCCTTGACGTAAGCAATATGTGTTTTCACACCTTTTTCTTTATGCACAGTATATTCAATTCCATTAACGTTATCATCAGAAATTATGTGTAAAACTGTTACAGTATGTTTTAGCGCAACAGCTTCAGCATGACGCTGAATAAAATCACCATTGGTAGGTGAAACTCTCGAAGGATACCATCCGCAAAGAAAAAGAATATGTAATTGTTGATTCAAAAAAGCAGCAAGTATTTAAAACAAATATAACGACTAAAAGGTTATTTATTTCTACTTTTAGAAAATGAAGATAAAGCATGTTTTTTTTGACCTAGATCACACACTTTGGGACTTCGAAACTAATTCTGCTAATGCATTTGCAGCAATGTTTAAAAAGCATGCTATTAATGTAGATTTAAAAAAGTTTTTAGAAGTGTATAAACCAATTAATAGGCATTTTTGGAAACTGTATCGTGAGGAAAAAATAAGTAAATCTGATTTAAGATATAGAAGATTTAAAGAAGCATTTGATGAGGTAAAATATGCTATTGATGATACTTTAATTCATAAGTTATCTATAGACTATATCGATCTGTTACCGAATTATAATTATTTGTTAGCCGGTTGTATAGAAGTGTTAGATTATTTAAAGTCTAATTATACTATACATATCATTACTAATGGATTTAATGAAGTGCAATATAAAAAACTAAATAGTGCTAACATTCTCAACTATTTTAAACAAATTATTACCTCAGAGAGTGTAAACGTAAAAAAACCAAATCCTTTAATTTTTAAGCATGCGTTAGAATTGTGTAACGCTCATGCTTCAGAAAGTATCATGATTGGTGATAGTTTTGAAGCAGATATACAAGGCGCTTTAAATGTAGGTATGAAAGCAATTTATTGCGATTTTGATAACAATCCTATAAACAGAAATGACTTTATAAGCATAAAACAGTTGTCTGAATTAAAACAGATTTTGTAATTTTAATCAAATAATAAAACAACCATGCGTAAATACTACACTTTTATATTTTTATTAGGTTTTATATTTAATATTTCAGCACAAAAATTAGATAGTTACAAATATGTAATTGTCCCGAAACAATTTAGTTTTCAAAAAGCTGTCGATAAATATCAACTAAATTCTCTGACTAAGTTCTTATTTGAAAAAGAAGGGTTTAAAACTATTTTTGATGATGAGAAGCATCCCGAAGAGCTATATCAAAATCCTTGCCTAGGCGTAAAGGCCAATATTGCAGAAAATTCGAATATGTTTACTACCAAGTTGATTATTGAGTTAATTGATTGCCGAAATACGATTGTATTTACCTCCTTGGAAGGAAGTAGTAAAATAAAGGATCTTAAAAGAGGGCATCATGAGGCACTTAGAAAAGCCTTTGAATCTGTAAAAGGTGAAGATTATTCATTTGATCCTAATATTGTAAAAACAAATGCTAAGACTAAGAAAGAAGAAATTATTGAGGTTGTTGAAGAAGATACTACCACTAATGAAGATTTGGAGTATGATGATATTGAAGTAACAGAAATTAGTGAAAAAGGAGAGATGTCTAAGGTAAAGGATGTTGTTGCTGAAAATATGCCCTTAACTACATCAAAAGATAATCCTGATAATGTTTTATATGCTCAAACAACAACCAACGGATTTCAACTAGTTGATAGTACACCTAAGATTGTATTCAAGGCACTTAAATCACAAAAAAATGAAAATGTTTTTTATTTAGAAAACAAAGCTGGGATTCTATATAAAAAAGAGGGTGAATGGTTTGCAGAATATTATAAAGGGGCTTCATTAGTAGTAGAAAAATTGACTATTAAATTTTAATAGTCATACTTATGTTTCCAATGTTTTTTTAGAAATGCTCTAAAATTATTTTCTCTACTATTATTGCCCGGCTCATATAATTTCGTACTTGAAATCTCGTCTGGTAAAAATTCTTGTTCTATAAAATTATCATTATAATTATGAGCATATTGATAATTTTTACCGTAATCTAAATCCTTCATTAATTTAGTAGGTGCATTCCTTAAATGTAAAGGCACAGAGAGATCGCCTGTTTGTCTAACTAACTGTTGTGCCTCTTTAATGGCCATATACGAGGCGTTGCTTTTAGGAGAATTTGCTAAATATACTGCGCACTGACTTAAAATAATTCTAGCTTCAGGATATCCAATCACAGAAACTGCTTGAAATGTATTGGTAGCCAATATCAGTGCTGTAGGATTTGCATTTCCAATGTCTTCAGAAGCTAAGATAACCATTCTACGAGCAATAAACTTTACATCTTCACCACCTTCAACCATTCGTGCCAACCAATATACAGCTGCATTTGGGTCACTTCCACGTATAGATTTTATAAAAGCTGAAATAATATCATAATGTTGCTCACCAGTTTTATCATAACGAACAACGTTTTTTTGAACCTTCGCTAAAACCAAATCATTTGTAATTGTAATAGGTTCTTCCTCAGAATTTACCAGTAATTCAAAAACATTTAACAGCTTACGAGCATCTCCACTCGATAGTTGCAGTAGCGCATCAATCTCTTTGAGTTTTATTTTCTTTTTTGAAATTATTTCATCTTCTTTCATAGCTCGCTTTAAAAGCGCCATTAAATCTTCTTTATCAAAAGAATTTAAAATATAAACCTGACAACGAGAGAGCAGGGCAGGTATCACTTCAAAACTTGGATTCTCTGTAGTTGCACCGATCAGCGTTACCCATCCTTTTTCTACGGCTCCAAGTAATGAATCTTGCTGAGATTTACTAAACCTATGTATTTCATCGATGAATAAAATAGGATTTTTAGCTGTAAATAGACCTCCACTTTGTTTCGCTTTATCAATTACATCACGAACATCTTTAACGCCAGAATTAATTGCACTCAGCGTATAAAATGGCCGTTGAGATTCTTTAGCAATGATATTAGCTAATGTAGTTTTACCAATACCAGGGGGCCCCCATAATATCAATGAAGGAATAACTCCTTTTTTAATATGATTGGTTAATGCACCATTCTTCCCTACAAGATGTTGCTGACTAATATAATCATCTAAAGTTTGAGGTCGAATACGTTCGGCTAATGGAGTGGTCATAGAACAAAAGTAATGACAATTTGTCTAAATGAAGGCAATGGATTCAATTTTGCTATCTTTAAATTAATGCAAGCTTTAGAAGAACAGAAGCAGTTTAAATTTACACCTTTTATATTAGCTTTTTCGCTGTATAGTGTACTATTTTTATGGATAGTTTATTGGTTTGAAGTAAAATTTGGATATAATTTTACAAAATATGGAGTATATCCTAGAACTTTAAAGGGACTTAGAGGCATAGTATTTTCTCCATTCATTCATAGTGGTGTTAAGCATCTTTTTAATAATTCCGTACCGCTATTTGTGCTGCTATTATCGCTGTGCTATTTTTATAGAAAGATTGCACTCAAAGTACTTATTTATGGAAGCTTATTATCTGGATTACTAACATGGTTAATCGCGCGTGATGCATATCATATCGGGGCGAGCGGTATTATTTATTTACTATTTAGTTTTATCCTTTTTAGTGGTATTATTCGTAAATATCATCGACTTATAGCTGTTTCGTTAATTGTTATTTTTTTATACGGAAGTATGATCTGGTATATTTTACCTATAGAAGAAGGAATTTCTTGGGAAGGGCATTTGTCAGGTTTTATCGTTGGAATACTATTTGCTTTTTTATACAGAAATTATGGACCTACAAAGAAGCAATACATCTGGCAAGGAGAATCTTATGAAGAACCTAATTTTTATCTAGATAAAGAAGGAAACTTTATTATTGATAAACCTCAAGAAGAGGAATAGTTTACAGTCGTTGTCTTACAACCTCATATAATGTAGCGCCACAAGCAACAGAAACATTTAGAGATTCTATATCGCCCAGCAAGGGTAGTTTACCTTTTGTATCAGAAATTTTAAGAATGGAGGGCGAGATACCTTTGTGTTCAGAACCCATAACAACGGCTGTAGGTTTTGTAAGATCAACATCATATATTAGTTTATCTGTCTTCTCAGTAATAGCAACCACTTGAATTTCTTCAGATTGTAGTAAATAAATAGCATCTAATAGATGATTAACTTTACAAATAGGTAGTTTAAAAGCAGCACCAGCAGAAGTTTTAATAGCATCAGCATTTAAAGGAGCACTTCCACTAGTTGGTATAACTACAGCATCAACACCAGAGCATTCCGCTGAACGGAGAATAGCGCCAAAATTACGTACGTCAGTAATTTGGTCTAGTAAAAGATATAGAGGTTTCTCTGAACGATTATTTGCTATTACAGCTTCTAAATCATGAAACGCTATAGATGAAGTTTTCGCAACAGCGCCTTGATGGTTATGATGTTTAGAAAGTGTATTTAGTTTTTCTATGGGTACGTAACTCGAAGAAATGTTATGTTTTTTGATAAGTGCATTAAGCTCTGAAAATAGATTTCCTTTAAGCCCTTTTTGTAAATAAACTTTTTCAATGGTTTTTCCAGCAGATATGGCTTCTACAATCGCCCTTAAACCAAAAATTGTAGTGCTTGTTGTTTGCATATTGCAAATGTAGAGAATTATAAGCATAAAAAAACCACCTCAAACGAGGTGGTTTTATGTAATAATGAATAAATACTAAAATTTATTAGTAACCAGGATTTTGATCACTTATTGAAATTGCAGCATTTCTTTCAATTTCTTGTTGTGGTATTGGCCACAAATTATCTCTAGCATCTATAAAAACACTACCAGGCTTGGCTGAGATTATAGCATCAGCTAATCCGAGTCTTGTAATTGTAAATAATCTATCTGAAGACTCAGCAAAGAGTTCTGTAAATCTTTCTTTAGCAATAACATTGATGAAGTTTGATGCGTCTAGAGTGACGTTACCTAAACCTGCTCGATTTCTTACTTGATTTACAAAAGCTGATGCGTCTGTATAATTTCCCTCTCTTGCTAATAATTCAGCTTGCATTAATAAAACATCTGCGTATCTATATACATAAGCATCATCTGCACCATTACCAGCATCAGCATACTTTGCAACTTCACCATTAGCAGTGATTAAGTTAATTCTAGTATCACCTGCTTCAAATGAGTTCACTAATTGAGGACTTACACCAACTTCACCACGACCTGCAATTAAGAAGAAGAAACCCTGGTTATTTCCATCAGTTTCATTAAAATCTATTGAAAAGATACCTTCCGTAGTATTTGCTGATAAAGGTTCATTGTCTGCTATGCTACCAAATAAATCACTATAGTTAGTAGCTAGAGAGTATCCAGCACTCAAAACAGGCTCTAGGGTTGTTTTTGCAGAAGCATAATCACCCAATTCCATTTCAATTTTTGCTTTTAAAACTGTAGCAGCATCTTTATTGAAAAAGAAAATTCCTAAACCAGCTGGAAGTTCACTTGCAGCCTGTGTAATATCATCTAAGATAAAATTATACACTTCTGATACAGAAGATCTTGGCACAGGATTTGCATCAATATCAGTTGCAGCAGTAAAAGCATCAGGAATTATAGGTACTCCACCATATATTTTAACTAATTTATAATATAATAATGCACGGGCTGCTCTAGCTTGACCACCAATTCTTGCCTGATTATCAGCTGATAAGCCTATTGCTGGATTATCAATATTATTTAAAATTAAATTTGCTCTGTAGATAGCAGAATAATGATCAGTCCAATAGTTTGTTACCTCAAAATTATTTAAAGCAGGATCATTACTTCCAACTTCCGCAAAACTAGGGAATGACCCCGTATGCACTAATTCATCGGCATATAAACCAGGACCAAACAAATCATAACCACCAAAAATACGGTTAAATTGTAAGGCACTATACATACCTGTCAATGCACTCTCAGCAGACGCAACATCGGTTATTACAGACTCACCAGGAACATTTGCTGTAGGTGTTGTCTCGACAAAGTCTTCGGCACAACTAGACAAAAGTAAAGCAGCTATACCTAAACATGCTATTTTATTGATTAATAATTTCATTTTTTTAAAATTTAAAATTTAACATTTACACCAAATTTGTACACTTTATTCAATCCTTGAGTAAAGAAATCGGTACCTCTAGAAGCATTTGTATTTCCAAAAGTATTTACTTCAGGATCTAATCCAGAGTAGTCAGTCCAAGTAGCTAAATTATCTCCTCCAACAAACACTCTAATAGATAAATCTTGATTTATAACTTTAGGAGTAAATGTGTATCCTAGAACAACCTCTTTTAATCTAACGTAAGAAGCATCTTCAATAAATCTAGATTGATCTTGGTTATTATAAGATTGTACACCACCTCTGTTGGGTCTAGGTAAGTCTGTGTCAGTATTTTCTGGAGTCCAATAATCTAATTGATCTCTGAACTTGTTGAAAATAAATGAACCAGAAGAACCTCCAAATGCAAGTGAGTTGTTAAATATATCTTTATCTTCTTCAAATTGGAAATTCGCTGATAAATCAAATCCTTTCCATCTAAAGTTATTTCTAAAGTTACCAGTCCATTTTGGAAGTGGATTACCTACGAACACTCTATCATTTGCCGTAATATTACCATCTCCATCATGATCGATATATCTTTGATCACCAGGACTTACTCCTCTTGCAACAAGAGCGGCAGGAATATTGTCACCTTGCTGCCATAACCCGTCAGATTCTAAACCGAAGAACGCACCTAATGGTTGACCAACAGCTAATCTGGTAGCAAATCCTGCGTCAATTGGAATAAAATTACCCGCAGCATCTCTTTGTAAAGATGTAATTTCATTATCTAGATATGCTGCTTGAAACTGAGCTGTCCATTGAAAATCTCCTTCAAAAATTCTTGCACTAATAGCAAATTCATGTCCTTTGTTTGTGATACTACCAACATTCGCTGCAACAGTACCAAAACCAGAAGAAGTTCTCAAAGGTCTATTTAATAAGACATCTTCAGTATCCTTGTTATAATAATCGTAGGTTATATCTATTTTCTTAAATAAAGTTAGATCTACCCCTAAATCGATTTGTGTAGTTGTCTCCCAAGTTAAATCTGGAGCACCAAGTTGTGTTATTGCCGTACCTGGGCGAGTTGTATAATTTGTTACACCTCCTAAGAATCTTGAACCAAAATTACCAATACCCGACTGGTTACCTGTTTGTCCCCAAGAAGCTCTTAGTTTTAATGAACTTACTACACCATTTTTGAACCAATTTTCTTCAGATAATAAGTAACCTATAGAAGCCGCAGGGAAGTAACCAATTGCATTGTCAGCTCCAAAAACAGAAGAAGCATCTGCTCTCATTGTACCTTCAATAAATAATTTATCTAGATATGAAATACCAACTCTACTAAAATAAGAGAAAATCTTATTTTCATTTATTACATTGTTTGTAGTAATCGGTGTCGCTCCCGCACCAGGCAATTCAAAACCTGATGGCAAACTGTTTGCCTGAACGTCAGTTAAATCTGTATTTGTTCCCTCAAATGAAAAACCTAATAATGCATTTAAATCCCAATTATCACCAAATGCAGTATTGTAGTTCAACGTATTGGTTACATTCCAACGATTTATTAATCGTATGTTTTTAGTTGATTGTCCGCCCGAGGCTGCTCCTCTCCTTGTTGTAGCCGGAGAAAATACCAATTGCTTAAAATCTAAACGCTCTAAAGAGGCCTTAGAATTTAAAGTTAAATTATCTAAAATTTTATATCCTAAACCAATGTTAGAAATGATTCTTAATGTTCTTGAATCAGATTTATCAACCACTGCATTTTGTAAAGGGTTTGAGAAAATGAAAGGCGCCGTATTAAATGTGCCGTCGTCATTAAACAAGTCATTACCTGGTAATTCTAGGACTGAAGTGGTCAAGGCTCCAAAAATATTATTATCACCATTGATACGAGCATTATTGGATTGAGTAATAGAAGTTGAGGCTTCAATATTCAATTTTTCAGAGGCCGTAAAGTTTGCATTAAACGTTAAAGATCTTCTGTCGAAATTCTGACCTTTAATTACGCCAGGTTGATTAAAATTAGAAAAATTCGCATAAAATCTAGCACTTTCTGAACCACCAGATATAGTAACATCTGTTTGCATTATTGCTGGTTGACTCTCTTCGTAGATAGCATCAACATAATTATCACCAAAATCTGAATTGTAAAATTCTTCACTAGCTGTAAAGCCATTAGCACCCGACCAGATTCCTGCACCACTCAAACCAAATTGATTATCAAAAGCGGTATCGGCAAATCTGTAATATTCTCCAGCAGTCATAACTTCATATCGCTTAATTTCTTCTTGAAAACCAACATATGAATTAATTTCTACGCCTACCTTACCAGATTTACCTCTTTTGGTCGTAATTAAAACTACACCATTAGCACCTCTTGCTCCATATATTGCAGCTGACGAAGCATCCTTTAAAACTTGAATAGATTCAATATCATTAAAGTTTAAGTTTGCAAGAACGTCGTTGTCTTGTCCACCGAAAGCATTAGGACCAATACTACCTGATAAAATTGGCACACCATCAACAACATACAAGGGTTCATTAGAACCGTTTATAGAACTTGCTCCACGAATTCTAACCGAAAATGCAGCTCCTGGCACACCAGAATTTTGATTCACTTGAAGACCATTAGCAGCTCCTTGTAGAGCACCAGAAATTGTAGGTGTAGCTATTGATCTAATATCTTCAGCTTCTACTTTAGCTACCGATGTTGTAAGAGATTTCTTAGTTTGTTGTCCAAAACCTACTATGACAACCTCATCCAATACATTATCTGCTGATAAAGTAACATTTATTACATTTGAAGCACCAACTGTTTTTTCCTGTGCTGTCATTCCTACAAAACTAAATACAAGCACATCACCTTCTTTAGCTTTGATAGTATAATTACCATCAAAATCTGTTTGAGTACCAGTAGCAGTACCTTTAATTAATATACTAACACCCGGTAAAGGACCTGATTCGTCAGAAACGGTACCAGTGATAGTTTTTTCTTGTGCAAAAGTAAATTGCACAATAAACGCCAGTAATAGCGTTAAAATTCCACTAAACTTTGTTTTCATTATATAATTATTTGAATTAATTGCGACCAAAAGTCTTAATAATTAGTTAAAAAACCAACTTTTTAACATAAAAAAGTAAAAAATAGTTAAATAAAAAGTTGAAGACACTCATCGCTAAACCATAGATGAAATTTTTTTAAAAGGTTGCTTTTAAAAAAAGCTATTTTTCTTTTTGTATAATAGAATTGCAATAAAGGACTTAGTACTACTGTCAGAAAGTGATGATTTTAGTATTAAAAAGAAATGAATTTAAAAAGCTTTATAATATCGTCTTCATCTTTAAGATCAATTTTATTCTTTTTAATAAATGTTTTTATTATTTCTTTCTTCTCTGGGAATAATTTTAAAACCTCATTCTTCTTCATTTCAAATTTTTTTGGTGTAATCTGGTCGTTTGAAAGAATATAATAATCATTATAAATATTGAATTTTGCCGCTCTATCAGCTTCGTTAAAAGTAGCAGCTTTACGAGGAGGTGTTAACACACAACGTTTTTTAACTAAAAGTGATTGGGTGTCATTTTTATGAAGTACAATAAAGTAACCTTTACTATCAATTTCTTTATTATTCTTATAATTATAAAACTCAATTGTTTTGTCTTCAATAATGGCTTTAGAATTATCTAATCTTAAAAAGGCTTCAAGTTTTAAATTGTCATTATTTATATTCTTTAATTGATGATCATCTAAAACTTCTATTTCATCAGAATATACATTATATCTTAAATTAAATGTCCCTAATAACTTATTATTTACAAAAAAATCACCTTTTTTAAAGGTATCATAAAGGTAAGGACTCCCTTTTATATCTTTAAAATTAATAGGTTTTGAGTTATCTTGGTTATTAAGCATATTTCTAACTACCTGTAAATTTCGCCATGTTGTTTCATATTGATTTGGCTCATCTACAACAGCTTGAGAAAAAACATTAATATTTAAGAAAATTAATATGGTGAGTATAATTCTATAAGTTTTCATGATCTTTTTTTATACAATAAATATAATGTTTTTTTAATTAACGTGAATAATGGATAAGAAAAAAGTGTTTTTATTTTAGTTTATTTTTCTGATTTTCAGTAAATTAAACAGTAAAAACACTTTTAATGCTTAGAGATAAGGTTACGGAATTCTTTGTAGAAGTGGACGATTTTTACATAGAATTTGCTTCACAATTAGAAAATCGTCCACTATTAGAGGATTCATTGGTAAATAGACGCAACCGAAAAGGGAAATTGTCTGATTCAGAAATGATGAGCATCTATCTGCTGTTTCATTTTGGACAGTTTACCAATTTTAAACATTTTTATAATCAATATGTCTGCAAGCACCTTATTGATTTGTTTCCTGGCCTGATAAGCCATGAGCGGTTTAACGCAAGGTAGGAACGTATCCTGTTGCCCTTGATGTTGTATTTAAAATATCGTGGTTTGGGCAAGTCCAGAGGTATAAACTATATTGACTCTACCTTGTTGCGTGTATGTCATGTCAAGCGTGAGAAACAACACCGTGTCTTTAAGGGCATTGCTACAAAGGGAAAGTCCACTATGGGCTGGTTCTTTGGCTTTAAGCTGCACCTGATCATCAATGACAAAGGCGAGCTGTTGTCTTTCTATCTCACCAAGGGAAATGTAGATGACAGAAACATTGAGCTAATGACCGCTATGACCAAAGAGGTCTTTGGAAAACTCTTTGGAGACAAAGGCTATATATCCAAGGCATTGGCCGAACTGCTCTTCCAAGATGGCATCCAACTCATCACTAAAGTGAGAAAGAACATGAAGAAACAGAACCTATCTGATGTGGATGCAATACTGCTGCGAAAAAGAGCCTTGGTAGAATCCGTTAACGACGAACTCAAGAACATCTGTAAGGTAGAGCACACTAGACATCGGTCCGTAAAGGGCTTCTTGGTCAACCTGATCGCCGGATTGACAGCTTACTGCTTCTTCCCTAAGAAACCATCATTGAATATTACTCCCATTGAAACTAACCAACTATGTTTATGGGCTGCTTAAGCATTATTCACGTTAATTAACTCGAGTTTCCAATTATTAGATTATCTGTTTGATTTGAAAAGCCATCACAAACAGTATTAGTTTTATAATAAATCCATTAGTAGTTACAGCATTAATGTGTCTAGGCATTAAGCTGCAAATTTGACTAATGGAAGTTTCAATAATTTTCCTCATGGCTTCTTTATGTAAGCAAGATAAGGCTTATCCTTTCTTTTAGAATTGGTTTTTCTTGCTATTTGTAAACGAACCTGCTCTGTTTCTTTAAAGAGATCTTCTAGTTCATAATCTGTATAGCCATTATCCCCATATAACGCACTTTCTGCTGGTAAATCATGGTACATACGTTGTAGAATCTGTGAGTCGTGTTCCTTACCTTCTACCAAGTACATCTCCACAGGTATACCTGCTTTGGGGGTTATTAACTGGACTTTAAAACCATAAAAATATTCTCTCTTAGAGGCATTATATCCTCGATATGATTCTCCTTTTAATAGCTTGGATCGACTTATGCGTATGTTATGACAAACTCTAACAGGAAAGGAATCTATAATATATTCCATTTCACAATGAATATATTTAAAAACTCTACCAATACTAAAAAAGATAGTCAATAATAATTCTTTAAGTCTGTGCAATCGCTTTGTGAAACCACTTTTGTTAATCATAGTTTTAAACATATGGCTCTTGATGTATGACAGTGCTTTGGTTTGATTACCATTAAAGAGCAATGCTGAGACTATTGCTGTTGATAACACTTGGCTGTCACTGAATTTTCTATTGCTATGTTCTTTATGGTTCATTTCTTTTAAAATATCATCTACTACACAATAGATTCCTATAACTTTGTCTTGGAGCATTTTGAGTTGGTGTTTTTTTTTTGTAACTCTAAAATACTAAAACTTATTATGCTCCTATTTTTAGGAAACTCGGGTTAATTAGTTAATCGATGTCTATGAATTTGGTTTTTTATTAGTTCTATTCGATTTTTTAATGATGTTCATTTTATTGATTAAAAAGAGTAAAGTAAAAAGTAGTTAAGTTGGCTTATATGGTTAAATTAAACTTTTTAAGGTTATGTGCCATTGCAATAAGCCCTATTTCTACATTTACTTTATCGATTCCCTTAAGCATAAAGTGTTTAAAGTTCATATTTTGTTTGATGTTTCCAAGAACAGCTTCTACATCCCAGCAGCGTTGTTTGCGTTTTTCAATGCCTTGTTGGCTTGTCAGTAAAGTTTTGGCTTGTGCTTTTAGTCGTATTAGATTATAGTTGCGTTCTATAATACGATTACCTTTGGCTTTGTGGCACAGGCTTCTAACTGGGCAGCCATTGCAGTTTTGTGCCCTGTAGCGTGTGATGGTCTGCTCAAAGCCTGTTTTTGTTTTCTTGTTGTAACTACCAATATTGCCCATGGCTTGTCCCATTGGACAGTAATAGGTGTCTGTGTCTTTATTGTAGTATAGCTGGTCTGGATGGAAAGGATTGGGCTCTTTTTTGCTTTGTCTTTGTTCTTTATGAAAGTAGTTGTACTTTACAAAGGCATCTATATTTTTGGCTTCTAAATCAGTATAGTTCTCTTCACTGCCATAGCCTGCATCAGCGGTTATACTTTCGGGTGTTTCATTATAAGATTCTATGTGATCTTCTATATGGTCTTTTAACAATGTGGTATCTGCTGTGGTCTGCCCAAGGGTGTAACCCGTAATGTATTGGTTATTGGTAGAGGCCTGTAGGTTGTAGCCCGGTTTGAGTTGTCCGTTTTGCATATGGTCATCCTTCATGCGCATAAAGGTAGCATCTGTATCGGTCTTGCTATAACTGTTCCTGTCTTTTAAGATAGCTTCTTGTTTGTCGTATTTTTTAAGATTAGAAGGCCAGTTCTTCTTGGCATAGTTCAATTTTTGTTTTACTTTTTTATCTATGGCTTTTCCTTTTAAAGCATCATTGATCTTATGTATTGTTGCTTCCACCTGTTGTGCATCAATGGCTTCAAAGTCTGGTGTATTGGGGATATGTTGTTCTTCTTTATAAACCATCTCTACATAAGTCCAGAGTTCTTTGAGCTGCTTTTGTATACGGGATCTGTTTTTGGCAATAGACTTGCCCCAAACAAACGTGTAGCGATTGGCATTGGCCTCTATCTTGGTGCCATCTACATAAAGATCTTTTAAATTTACAACGCCTTGCTCTACCAGTAGCAAGACCACTTGATTAAAGATTTTCTTTAAATGTACTTTTAAGCGTTTGCCCCTAAAATCATTGATCGTATTGTGGTCGGGCTTGTTCTGGCCGCTAAGCCACATAAAATGAATATTTTCACTCAAAGCCTGTTCTATCTTTCGCGAAGAATATAAATTGCGCAAGTAGGCATAAATAATAACCTTTAAGAGCATACGGGGATGGTAACTCGAAGTGCCACCGCCCTTGTAACTTTGCTCTAATGCTGTAATGTCTAAATTATCTACTATCGTGTTTACAACACGAACGGGATGATTCACAGGAACTAAATCATCATAACTTGGAGGTAATAAACTTAACTGATCTTGATGGTAAGTTTTGAAAACTACTTTTTTGCGCATCCTTAAAGTTAAAAAATAACTCTAAAAATTGCAAAAAAAAGACTGCCTTTTCAGACAGCCTCTTAAAAAAACTAATAGAAATTATTTTATTCGTTACATAAATTTAGTGCTATTGGACCAGCTGGACCTCCAGTCAAATATGATGCTACTAAATTTCCACTTGGAGCATATATCTGGAAAGTTATCTCTCCATAAAAATCACCAGGGAAATTCCATTCAGCACTTGTTATTCCATCTGGAATTGTAACAGTTGCTGAACCAGCACTACTCTCATCAACGCAAGCATAATCATTTGCTTCATAAGGAGTACAAAGCCCTACTTGAATTACTTCACCATTACTTAACGTAACCGTAATACCTGGACCACCATTTCCAGTTGAAGTTTGCCATCCATCGCCAAATGAATCTTGCATATCAACCACCCAGTTACCTGCAGGAACTATTTCTAGTTCACAAACAACTGAAGCTGAAAAATTATGATCGGCAGATTGATTGTCAAAGTTAGCACTCACGTCAGTAAAAGTACCTTCTGGTGTTGTAAGAGCCAATCTAAAGTTAAAATTATCTCCACCTTCTAGTTGATCAGGATCTAATCCAAGAGCACTTAATATTGAACCTCCATTTACAGCCACAGTAGCTTCAGGATAATCTGCACCTTGTGAAAAATTATCTGAATTTACAGTAGTCAATAATACTTCAGCAGCCTGAGTATTAATTCCATTGAAACTAACATATACATCAACCTTTGATATATCGCTACCTCCATTTGGAGTAACTAATTGATACGTCTTAGAAAATTCAGAAGCACTTGGATTTAATTTATTGATGTTTGTTGAACCATCTGTAGAAAGTTCAGTAGCAAAAGCGCCTCCACTCACTATTAAATCATCAAAATCTACAGGAAGTGTATCATCATCTTTACATGCTGTTATCAGCAGTGCAATCATTAATATTTTATATATATTTCTCATAATTTATTATATTATTGAATGAAACCAGCTGGATTGTTATCCCAGAATACTTGTTCTGTAAGTCCAGACTTTTGGTTTATGTTTGGATTTCTATCTACACTTACGTTAGGATATAAGAATGATCTAGGGAAACTACCCGTACCTAAATATGTTGGCTGTAAGTTAATAGGTGTTCCAGTTCTTCTATAAAGGTTATAACCTTCTACACCATTACCATACATTGCTAACCAATATTCTTTACCTACAACAGCCATTCTTTCATCGTTAGTTGTAGCGGTATCATATAATTCTAAAACTTTGGTAACATATGCATCTACATCATCTGAATCTGGTACATTAGAAAAAGAATCAGGGTTCTGAAGTGAAGCTTGAACAGTAGTAATAGATTCTCTAACACCAGTTTCTAACATTGCTCTAGCATCTTCACCAGTACCTAAATATAGTGCAGCTTCTGCACGCATAAAGTAAACAAAAGAATCCATCATGATAGGCCATATTCCAGCTCCTTGTTGTCCTTGACCTGATCTAATACGTACAGCGTCATTGTCGTCGAATCGACCACCTACAGGATATACACCAAATGTCATTCTTTTAGTATTATCCGGTGGAATACCATCATTTTCTGAATGATCTCTACCCCAATAACCATCGCCTCTATCAAATAGTGCACAGAAAGGTAATGGTGCCGCAGAAATAGCGTCTACAGCTGCATACGTATCTGGTCTAGGGTCATTCCAACAATCGATTTCATTGTTTAAAGTAGCTGGATCAGTTGGAAAAGCATCTGTCTGTCTGTAGATATAGTATCTTAATCTAGGATCATCCATGTCTTTTTCTTCAGTCATTGCCCATGCTAAGTAATTAGGAATATATTCACCAGTGTTGGCCGCTTCATATTCTTCAACATAATATTGGTGCTTACTTTGTGGGTTGTTTGACGTACCTGCATTCCATTTAAAATCATCTGCACTTGTAGTTATTAAATCATCAGCAGTTAATAAATCAGCAATTGCAGTAGCTGAAGCAGCCTCATTAACTAATCGAGTATTCAGATAATATCTTAGTTTCAAAGTATTAGCAAGCTTAGTCCATTTATCAGTATCTCCACCATAAAATAACTCTGAACTTGGTAATGCAACTCCACCTGCTTGAAAATCTTCAATTGCACCATTCAAATCAGCTAATGCAGCTTCATAAATACTTTCAGCGGAATCAACTCCAGGGAAGTTGGCACTACCTTGAAGTGCTTCTGTAAATGGTACATCACCAAAATAATCTACCATGGTCATCATCGTGTAAGCTCTAATGATTTTTAAAACGCCAATTTGGTTGGTTCTATTCTGTTCAACCAGTATGGATTGAATTGATTCAATTTCATTTAGAATATCAGCATAAGCTGTAGTCCACATACCCGATAATTCAGTATTGGTGTTTATATAATTAACAGCATATGTATCGAACATATATTCTAATCTCACAGCCTCAGCTCCGGCCTCAGTAGCATCTTCAAAGAACTCTGCAAAGCTATACAGTACGAAATTAAGATTAGTATCAGGATCTAGGCTTTCAGGTGTCGGAACGTTTGGATCTTGCAAAAGATCAAGTTCAGTCGTTTCACATGATACTGCAACTATCAATATAGTCACAATCCATAAAATTTTATTTTTAATAATTTTTCTCATTTTTCTACTTTTAGAAAGTTAGTTTTACACTCATTCCGTATCTTCTAGAATTCCAAGATGTTAAATAATCAAAACCTTGCGAATTACCTACACCTAAACTATTCAATTCAGGATCATAGTTTACACTTTCAGGTGTGTTAAATGCTTTTACAAATAAATTCTGACCTGTAACTGTAAAAGAAACGGTACCAAATGGAGTTTTATCTAAAAACTTCTCAGGCAAATTATAACTTAAAGACGCTTCTCTTAATCTTACATGGGTAGCATCAAATATCAAAACCTCATCAATACCAAAACCAATATTGTTAAAATAAGCCTCCGTCGCTGTTAACTGGATATCATTAGGTTGCCCAGTAGCTTGTCTTATACCTGGTAAAATAATACTTTGAGTTCTATCAAAATCTGTATCTTCAACAAGACCACGACCCACAAGTGCTCCTACAGTGGTTGCATAAATATCACCACCTTTTTGGTATTCCCATTGCATATTAAAAGTCAAGTTTTTCCACCTAACACTATTATTTATAGTAGAAAACCAATCAGGATTGGGGTCACCTATAATACCGTTACTTGGATCTTGTATCCAATAACCATTTTCGTCAACTAAGCGATTACCATTTTCGTCTCTTAAAATTTGTCCACCAACAATTACACCTAATTGTTCACCATTTATTGCGGCATTAGCAGGTGTTGAAAAAACTCCTCCATATAGAATTTGCTCTCCTTCACTTAAACCTTTTACTTCACTTTCATTCTTAGTAAAACTACCAGATATTTTCCAATTAAAATTATCAGTTCTTACTGGGGTCACATCAGCAACAATCTCAACACCTTTATTAATTACATTACCAATATTAATGAATTGACTAGTGTAGCCTGTTTCAGGAGCTAAAGGTCTAGCGATAATTAGGTTTTCTGTATCTCTATTATAATATGTAAAGTCTAAACCTACTCTATTTTTAAATAATCGAGTTTCTAAACCTAATTCATATTCTTTAGAGAGTTCAGGCTGAAGATCTGGATTTGGTAAAAATCTTGGGATACTTGTTGTAGTTGTAACATTGCCATCAACACTTTCAAAAATATTCGGTACTAAATCTACAAATGCTCTAGTATTATAAGGTCCAGGGAAACCTGGAGATGTACCATAACCTGCTCTTAATTTAAGATAGTTTAAAACTTCAGATTCTTGTAATGATTCGATTGCAGAAGTTGGAACAAAAGAAACACTAACTCCTGGTGAGAATTGAGATCTATTAGCTTGCTCTAAAGTAGATGACCATTCGTTTCTTAAAGATGCGTTCAAATATAAATAGTTTTTATATCCCAAAGTAGCAGAAGTATATAGAGCTAATAAATTCTCTTCACTTGTTCTTTGGTAAGTTCCGTTATTACTTGCAAACAATGTTCCCTCTATAATGGTACTTGAATTCACAAAATTCACATGATTTAATAATCCATAGATAATTTGCTCTCTACTTTCAGAACCATCTCTATCAAACTCTCTTCTTTGTGAAGTAGCTCCAACAGTGGCTTGTAAACTAAAATCTTCTGATAGTTGTTTATCTACACTTGCTAATAAAGAATGATCCCAAATAGTGAATCTAGAAGATGTAGTTTGAAGATATCCATTAGGATGAATACCATCATTTGCGCCTTTATTTATGGCACGCATGGTTCTATCATTAGTATTGTCAATACCCAATCTATATGATAGTTTTAACCAATCATTAAAATCATATGAAGCTATAAAATTACCAAATAATCTATTCGTTTTATTGGTGTCTTTGGTATTATCAACAACCCAACGAGGATTCATACGATCATTACCACCTCTATACCATAAACTTTCACCAGTAATTGGATGTTGATAAGGTAAATTAATATCAACACTACGTGGTAAATATAAAATATTCCAAATAGAAGCGATACCACCCGTACCCGCGGTAGAAATAGATACATCACTACCAGTTGAAGCATCTGTAAAAGGAGAGGTAATATTTGTATTAGCAAAACTTAATTTACCACTAACAGTAAATTTGTTATCAAGTTTATACATACCAGCCAATGAGAAATTATTTCTAGTCAAGGAATTACCTGGAATAAAAGATTCATCATCCGTGTGACCATATGATACATTAAAATTACCTTTTTCACCAAAACTACCAGAAGCCGATACTGAAGTGTTACTCAATATGCCAGTTCTAAAGAAGTCTGCTTGTGAATCATAAGGGCGATACTCAACATTTGGTGTGTCAAGGTCTGTCCTTCCAGGAAATAACTCTGAAGGTTCATTTACATTAAAATTGTTACGAAGCATAGTTCTGAAGGCATTATCAATAGTGGCTTGACTATCAAATCTTGCTCCCCAGTTACTAAAGAAAGCTCCATAAACATTTTGGAAACCATTACCCCATGTGTCTTGATAATCAGGAAGAATTATTTCATTTGCGAACACAGATTGTCCAACAGTAACTTCTAACTTCTTAGAAGTTTGTGTGCCAGTTTTAGTTGTAATTAATATTACACCGTTTCTACCTTGACCACCATATAGTGCAGTTGCACTCAATCCTTTCAATATACTTACACTTGCAATGTTATTTGGATCAATATCTGCAAACCCACTTCGAACGTTACCAGATTGAAAATTAGAAGAACTAGCAGATTGATTAGCACCACCAGTTGCTCCGTCAAAAGGAACGCCGTCAATTACAAATAAAGGTTGGTTACTACCTGTAATCGAAGAAAAGCCACGAATAATGATGTTCGAACCACTACCAGAAACACCACCTGTTCCTGTAATTCTAACACCAGCAGCTTTACCTCTTAGTATTTTACCGATATCTGAATCTGGTTTTTTTTCTAAATCTTCACTCGATACTGTTGCTACTGAATACCCAAGAGCTTTCTTTTCTCTTTTAATTCCTTGAGCTGTAACTACTACCTCTTCTAATAAGTTATCAGCAGTTAAGACAACATTAATAACATTAGAGGCGCCAATTGTAACTTCTTTCGTACTCATTCCAACAAAGCTAAAGCGCAATATATCACCCTCTTTAGCATTAATGGAATATTTACCATCAAAATCAGTTTCAGTACCAGTGGTAGTTCCTTTAATAACAATACTAACCCCAGGTAGAGGTCCTGACTCGTCAGAAACCGTACCGGTTATAGTTTTTTCTTGTGCAAAAGTAAATTGCACAACAAACGCCAGTAATAGCGTTAAAATTCCACTAAACTTTGTTTTCATTATATAATTATTTGAATTAATGTTCCCAAAAGTCTTAATAAATTGTTAAAGCTCCAAACTTTTTTTTTAAAAAACATGTTATAGATGTAAGTATTAACTTTAATTGCGACTTAATCATATACATTTTTATTAAAATAAATTGGCGATTTTAAAATGAAATCTCGAATTGTCTAAAGAGAAAGAAGAGTTTTGTGATTTTCCAATCGCATAACTAAGATTGATTATTCCTAAAACGGTTTTAAAAGAATATCCAACACCCAAACTAAAAATTTGCTCAGAATAGTCATTTAATTGATTCCTGACGAAAGCACCATCAGAAATAGTATATATGTAAGATGTGTTATTCGAATTATAGCGATATTCTAAATTGAAAACATAAAAGCTGGATGCTAGGATGCTTTCTTCGTTAAACCCTCTAATACTATTTATACCTCCTATTCTAAAAAGTTCATTTGTAAAATAGTTGTCTGAGAATAATATGGAACTTGAATTTTTTATAAAAATATGATTTCTAAGGTTTAAACTCCAGAGATACTTAGTGACCAAGTTTATTTTTGTTTGGGTACTATTTTGATTCTCGTTTTTTCTTTTTCCAGTAGAAGCGGAAAATGAACTAGTAAACTTTTCTGGAAATAAATCATTTTCGTTTAACTTCAAAAAGTCATAACCTATCCCTATAAAATTAGATTTGTAATCAAGTATTTCTTCAGAGGGTATTTCTAAAAGATTGTTAGAATTTTCTGAATTATAGATTAGACGTATCTTATTTTGATAATTGATATTATAACCAATCTCAAAATTTGTGTTGGTGTTAATAAAAGTTGAGTCTTGTTTATATATGTTTAATTTCAAGGATGGTGTTATAGGTAGATTAAAGAGATAAGGTAAGTTGATGTTAAAATCAAAGAATTGACGATCGTTTCCGTTATTTTTCCATTGTAAGGAAATGTTTTCGCCTGTATTCAAAATATTATTTAACTCGAGATCAAGATAACCATTAAAGACAAGTTTATTAGAATTTTCTTGTGAGCTAAACCCAATCAATCCATCAAATTTACTGGCTCTTTCTTTTTTTAAATATAAATAAAGGTAGGTAGAGTCTTTGGTAAACAACACTTCTGAAGGTTTCAATTCAGAAGCAAAAGGTAATGATTTGATTAATCGAGATAATTGTTCTATTTTATTGGTGTTATACAAAACAGAATTGTTGAGATTTAAATAATGTTTAAAAAATGTTTTAGGAAATTCTTTATATCCATTAATTATAATCTTATCTACTTTTCTTTGGTTAGAAATTTCTATAATTAATTTTGAAGTTAAATGATTCTCTTTAACTGTAATCTCAGACAACCTTACTTTGGTAAAAGGCTTACCTCTATTCACTAAATAAGTTGTTAGGTTGTTTAAAGTGGTAGAAACATTTTCTATATCGATTTCAAAATAGTGATTATTGATTTTTTTTGTGAAAGCGAATAACTCTTTTTTTGATAAGATGTCATTGTTATAAAAAACTTTGATGGTCTTAAAATGATTTCCTATAAATAAATGCGCAGTGTAGATGGAATCAATATTAGAAACTGAATCTAAGTTATTGTTGAGATAGCCCATTTTTTCTAACCTTAGCTGTAGCGAATCTATTTCAGAAAAAAGATTTTTAACACTCTTGTGATTTTTTTTAAATGTTAGCTGATCTCTAAGGGGGTTTTTCAAACTATCAACTACCGTTATTTTTAATGAAAAATTTTGAGAATTTACCTTTTGAAAAAAGCAAAAGAAAATAACTATATATATATATGATGTAAATAAGTAGTTCAAAACGCGGTAAAAATAGCGTAAAAACACATTTATTTTAGCTTTTTAAAATTAGAATATTAAATGTAGATAAATTTTAATTAGCAGGTATTTGATTAACAAGAAATAATTACTACATTTGCAGCCTCTTAAAAGAGAGATTTTTAAAATTATCTAAAAACAATTATTAATTAGTATGCCAACTATATCACAGTTAGTACGTAAGGGAAGAGCCCAAATAACTAAGAAGAGTAAATCGGCTGCTTTAAAATCATGTCCTCAAAGAAGAGGGGTATGTACACGTGTTTACACGACTACACCTAAGAAACCAAACTCAGCTATGCGTAAAGTGGCAAGGGTTAGGTTAACGAATGGTAACGAAGTGAATGCGTATATCCCTGGTGAAGGTCATAATTTACAAGAGCACTCGATAGTATTAGTTAGAGGCGGAAGAGTAAAAGATTTGCCTGGTGTTAAGTATCACGTTGTTCGTGGTGCTTTAGATACAGCAGGTGTTGAGGGTAGAACTCAGCGCCGTTCAAAATATGGTGCAAAACGCCCAAAGAAATAATTAATCACTTAAATGTAAAGAGAAATGAGAAAAAGAAGCGCCAAAAAAAGGATTCTTTTACCAGATCCAAAGTTTAATGATCAATTAGTTACGCGTTTTGTAAATAATTTGATGTTAGATGGTAAAAAATCTGTAGCGTTTAAAGTATTTTACGATGCCTTAGCAATCGTAGAGGAGAGAAATCAAGATGAAGAAAAGTCTTCATTAGAAATTTGGAAAGATGCTTTGTCTAATGTAATGCCACATGTAGAGGTGCGTAGTAGAAGAGTAGGTGGTGCTACATTCCAAATTCCAATGCAAATCAGGCCAGATAGAAAAGTTTCAATGGCAATCAAATGGTTGATTAGTTATGCACGTAAGCGTAATGAAAAATCAATGGCTCAGAAATTAGCTGCTGAAATTTTAGCTGCTGCTAAAGAAGAAGGTGCTGCAGTGAAGAAAAGAACTGATGTTCATAAAATGGCTGAAGCGAATAAGGCATTCTCACACTTTAGATTTTAATTAAGAAAATGGCAAGAGATTTAAAATATACTAGAAATATAGGTATTGCTGCTCATATTGATGCAGGTAAAACTACAACTACTGAGCGTATACTTTATTATACAGGCGTTTCGCACAAGATTGGTGAGGTGCATGATGGTGCTGCTACGATGGACTGGATGGAACAAGAGCAAGAAAGAGGTATTACAATTACTTCTGCGGCTACTACATGTACATGGCAGTTTCCTACGGAACAAGGTAAACCTACTTCAGATGCTAAGGATTACCACTTTAATATTATAGATACTCCAGGTCACGTTGATTTTACTGTTGAGGTAAATCGTTCGTTACGTGTTCTTGATGGATTAGTTTTCTTGTTTAGTGCTGTTGATGGTGTAGAGCCTCAATCAGAAACGAACTGGAGATTAGCTGATAATTACAAAGTACCGAGAATGGGCTTTGTAAACAAAATGGACCGTCAGGGTTCAAACTTTTTAGCCGTATGTCAACAAGTAAAAGATATGTTAGGTTCTAATGCGGTTCCTATTGTATTGAATATTGGTGATGAAGATAATTTTAAAGGAATTGTTGACTTGGTAAAAAACCGTGCTATTGTATGGCATGATGAAACACAAGGAGCTACGTTTGATGTAGTTGAAATTCCTGAAGATTTAAAAGAAGAAGCTGCTGAGTTAAGAGGTAAGTTGATAGAAGAAGTTGCTGCATATGACGAGAACTTACTAGAAAAATATATGGAAGATGAAGACTCTATCACTGAGGATGAAATTCATGCTGCGCTTCGTGCGGCGGTAATGGATATGTCTATTATCCCAATGATTTGTGGATCTGCTTTCAAAAATAAAGGTGTACAATTTTTATTAGATGCAGTATGTCGTTATTTACCTTCTCCTTTAGATAAAGAGGCGATTGTAGGTACTGATCCTGATACTGGTAATGAGATTTCTCGTAAGCCAGACGTTAAGGAACCATTCTCTGCGTTAGCATTTAAAATTGCTACAGATCCTTTTGTAGGTCGCTTAGCATTCTTTAGAGCATATTCAGGTAGGTTAGATGCGGGTTCTTATATTTTGAACAATAGATCGGGTAAAAAAGAACGTATTTCGCGTATTTACCAAATGCACTCAAATAAACAGAATGCAATTGATTATATTGAAGCAGGAGATATAGGTGCTGCTGTAGGATTTAAAGACATTAAGACGGGTGATACCATGTCTGATGAAAAGAATCCTATCATTTTAGAATCAATGGATTTTCCAGATCCGGTAATTGGTATCGCTGTAGAGCCTAAAACGAAGGCAGATGTTGATAAATTAGGTATGGCTTTAGGGAAATTAGCTGAGGAAGATCCAACATTTACGGTAAAAACTGATGAGGCTTCTGGTCAGACTATTATTTCTGGAATGGGTGAGCTTCACTTAGATATTATCGTTGATCGTTTAAAGCGTGAATTTAAAGTTGAGGTGAATCAAGGTCAACCACAAGTTGAGTACAAAGAAGCAATTACTCAAGCTGCTGATCATAGAGAGACTTATAAAAAGCAATCGGGTGGTCGTGGTAAATTTGCGGATATTGTATTTACAATGGAGCCTGCTGAAGAAGGTAAATCTGGTTTAGAATTTATTAATGTTATCAAAGGTGGTAACATTCCTAAAGAATATATTCCTTCTGTAGAAAAAGGATTTAGAACAGCAATGCAAAATGGTCCTTTAGCAGGATTTGAAATGGATTCGATGAAAGTTACCTTAAAAGATGGTTCTTTCCATGCTGTCGATTCAGATTCATTATCATTTGAACTTGCTGCTAAGTTAGGATACAAGGCTGCTGCGAAAGCTGCTCGTGCTGTATTGATGGAGCCAATTATGAAGTTGGAGGTGTTGACACCAGAAGAAAACATGGGTGATATCGTTGGTGACTTAAACAGACGTAGAGGTCAGGTGAATGATATGTCAGATAGAGCAGGTTCTAAAGTTGTGAGAGCTGAAGTACCTTTATCAGAAATGTTTGGTTATGTAACATCGTTACGTACCTTATCGTCTGGTAGAGCAACTTCTACAATGGAGTTTTCCCACTATGCTGAAACACCTGCTAATATTGCAGAAGAAGTAATCAAAAATGTTCAAGGATAAATTATCTACTAAATAGTTTAAACGATGAGTCAAAAAATTAGAATAAAATTAAAGTCTTACGATTATAACTTGGTAGATAAATCTGCTGAGAAAATTGTAAAAACAGTAAAAAGTACAGGTGCTGTTATTAATGGTCCAATTCCATTACCAACACACAAAAAAATATTTACTGTACTACGTTCACCACATGTAAACAAGAAATCTAGAGAGCAATTTCAATTAAGCTCTTACAAGAGATTATTGGATATCTATTCTTCTTCATCAAAAACGATTGATGCGTTGATGAAATTAGAGTTGCCGAGTGGTGTAGAGGTAGAGATTAAGGTTTAATGTCATTCCTGCGGAGGCAGGAATCTCGTGAAAAGAAACGAAAGTTTCAATAGATTCTCGTTTTACGAGAAGTAAACATGTCCCGAGCAGTTGTCAAGGGAAAAACGGTTAGAAAATAAGATTCAGGGATGAATATATTTTCTTCCCTGAATTTTTTTAAATAAGTAAAGTAAGTATAATAATCGATTTGAGTTTAACTCGAATCATAAATTAAATCAAAATGTCTGGGTTAATAGGAAAGAAAATCGGCATGACAAGCATTTTTGACGAGAATGGAAAGAACATTCCATGTACCGTTATAGAGGCTGGTCCGTGTGTCGTTACCCAAGTCAGAACCACAGCGGTTGATGGGTATGATGCTCTTCAACTAGGTTTCGATGACAAAAAGGCAAAAAGCTCTAATAAAGCTTTAGATGGTCACTTTAAAAAAGCAGGTGCATCAGCCAAGAAAAAAGTCGTTGAGTTTCAAGGTTTTGATGAGGAGTACAAGTTAGGTGATTCAATAACAGTTGAACACTTTGAAGAAGGTGAATTTGTTGATGTGGCTGGTACATCTAAAGGTAAAGGTTTCCAAGGTGTTGTAAAACGTCATGGGTTTGCTGGTGTTGGTCAAGCAACACATGGTCAACATAACCGTTTAAGAGCTCCTGGTTCTATTGGTGCTGCATCGTATCCTGCAAGAGTATTTAAGGGTATGAAAATGGCAGGTAGAATGGGTGGTGAGAAAGTAAAAGTTCAAAATTTAAGAGTATTAAAAGTGGTTCCAGAAAAGAATCTTTTAGTTGTAAAAGGCGCTATTCCTGGTCATAAAAACTCTTATGTAATCATTCAGAAATAATGAAGGTAGCTGTAGTAGATATCAACGGGAAAAAAACTGGAAGAAACGTTGAGCTTTCAGATGCTATTTTTGCAATCGAACCTAATAAACATGCTGTTTATTTAGACGTAAAACAATACTTGGCAAATCAACGTCAAGGAACACATAAAGCAAAAGAAAGAGCAGAAATTACGGGAAGTACTCGTAAGATTAAAAAGCAAAAAGGAACTGGTACAGCTCGTGCGGGTAGTATCAAGTCTGGTGTGTTTAGAGGTGGTGGACGTATTTTTGGTCCTAGACCAAGAAATTATGGTTTTAAATTGAATAAAAATTTAAAACGATTAGCGCGTCAATCAGCACTCTCTATTAAAGCTAAAGAAGAGAATATCGTTGTTGTTGAGGACTTTAATTTTGATACTCCTAAGACTAAAAATTTCATTAATGTTTTGAAAGCTTTAGAGTTGGAAAACAAAAAATCTTTGTTTGTGTTGGATGGGTCAAATAAAAACGTATATTTGTCATCGCGCAATTTAAAAAGATCTAACGTTGTAACTGCTTCAAAATTAAACACTTACAATGTTTTAAATGCAAATAAAATTGTATTGTCTGAAGCTTGTGTAGAAGAAGTAGAATCTAATTTTAGCAAATAATAGCAACATGAGAGTTTTAGTAAAACCTATTATTACAGAAAAAGCAACCGATGCCAGTGAGTTATTTAATCGCTATGGTTTCGTGGTTGACATGAAAGCTAATAAGATAGAAATTAAAGAAGCTGTTGAACAAGCTTATGGAGTTTCGGTTAACAAAGTAAGAACGATGAACTATCCTGTAAAGCGTACTACTAAGTACACTAAAAAAGGATTAGTTTCTGGTATGAAAGGAGCTTACAAAAAAGCAATCGTTGAGTTAGCTGAAGGAGATAATATAGATTTTTATAGCAATATCTAAGAAGAAAAAAAGATGTCATTAAGAAAATTAAAACCAATAACCCCCGGGCAGCGTTTTAGAGTAGTAAATGATTTTGACACCGTTACTACTGATAAGCCGGAGAAAAGTTTACTTGCTCCGAAGAAAAGGTCTGGTGGTAGAAATAGTCAAGGTAGAATGACCATGCGCTACTTAGGTGGTGGGCATAAAAAGAAATACCGTATTATCGATTTTAAAAGAGATAAAACGGGTATTCCAGCTACTGTAAAGACTATTGAGTATGATCCTAACAGAACTGCATTTATCGCTTTATTGAATTATGCGGATGGAGAAAAAAGATATGTAATTGCTCAAGGCGGATTGAAGGTAGGTCAAACAGTAGTTTCTGGGGAGAAAGTTGCTCCAGAAGTTGGTAATGCTATGCCTTTAAGTGATATACCTTTAGGTACTGTAATTTCTTGTATAGAATTACGCCCAGGACAAGGTGCTGTGATGGCGCGTTCTGCGGGTTCTTTTGCTCAGTTAATGGCAAGAGATGGTAAGTATGCAACAGTAAAGTTGCCTTCTGGTGAAACGAGATTAATTTTAGTTACTTGTAAAGCTACTATAGGTGTGGTTTCGAATTCAGATCATCAGCTATTAGTATCTGGTAAAGCAGGTAGAAACAGATGGTTGGGTAGAAGACCGCGTACAAGACCAGTAGTGATGAACCCAGTAGATCATCCAATGGGTGGTGGTGAAGGTAAATCTTCAGGTGGTCATCCACGTTCTAGAAATGGTATACCTGCAAAGGGATACAAAACACGTTCTAAGACGAAAGCAAGTAATAAATATATTATAGAACGTAGAAAAAAATAAGAAACTATGGCACGTTCATTAAAAAAAGGACCTTATGTTTTCCATAAACTGGAAAAGAAAGTACAAGTAAATGTTGAGTCTAACAAAAAATCTGTAATCAAGACATGGTCAAGAGCCAGTATGATTACTCCAGATTTTGTTGGTCAAACTATCGGTGTTCATAACGGGCGTCAATTTGTACCAGTATATGTTACAGAAAACATGGTAGGTCATAAGTTAGGAGAATTTTCACCAACACGTTCGTTTAGAGGACATGCAGGTGCAAAAAATAAAGGTAAAAAATAGTAGGAATCATGGGAGTTCGTAAAAAATTAAGAGCTGAGCAACGTAAAGAAGCACGCAAGAATCAATTCTTAGCGAAGCTTAACGGTTGCCCTACGTCACCGAGAAAAATGCGTTTAGTTGCAGATCAAATTAGAGGTGTTGAAATTGAGAAAGCATTAGCGATCTTAAAGTTCAGCCCTAAAGAAGCAGCGCGCAATTTAGAAAAGCTTACATTATCAGCTATAAATAACTGGCAGCAAAAAAATGAAGATGCAGATATTGAAGATGCAGGTTTATTTGTTAAAGAAATTTATGTTGATAGTGCAAGTATGTTAAAAAGATTAAGACCAGCACCGCAAGGTAGAGCGCATAGAATTCGTAAGCGTTCAAACCACGTAACAATGGTTTTAGGAACTAAAAATCAAAGCAATTCGTAAAATAGTATGGGACAGAAAACTAATCCAATAGGAAATCGTTTAGGCATCATCAGAGGATGGGAATCTAACTGGTATGGAGGAAAGAACTATGGCGATAAAATTGCTGAAGATGATAAAATAAGAAAGTACGTACGTGCTAGATTACAAAAAGCAAGTGTTTCTAGAGTAATTATTGAGCGCACTCTAAAGCTTATAACCGTTACTATCACTACTGCTAGACCGGGTATTATTATTGGTAAAGGTGGTCAAGAGGTAGATAAGTTAAAAGAAGAGCTTAAAAAAATTACTGGAAAAGAAGTACAGATTAATATTTTTGAAATTAAGCGTCCTGAACTAGACGCCTTTTTAGTGGCATCTTCTATTGCTCGTCAAATTGAAAATAGAATTTCTTACAGACGCGCAATAAAGATGGCTATTGCTGCTGCAATGCGTATGAACGCTGAAGGTATTAAAGTTCAAATTTCTGGTCGTTTGAATGGTGCTGAAATGGCACGTTCAGAAGGGTATAAAGAAGGTAGAATCCCTCTATCTACTTTTAGAGCTGATATTGATTATGCACTTGTTGAATCTCATACTACTTATGGCCGTATTGGTGTAAAAGTATGGATTATGAAAGGTGAGGTATATGGTAAAAGAGAATTGTCTCCGTTAGTTGGTTTATCTAAGAAACAAGGTGGTAAATCATCAGGCAATAAAGGAGGAAGAAGACCTCAAAGAAGAAAATAGATTTTTTAAAAATTTAGAAGATGTTACAACCAAAAAGAGTTAAATATCGTAAGGTTCAGAAGGGTAAGGGTAATATGAAAGGTAACTCTCAAAGAGGACACCTACTTTCTAACGGAATGTTTGGTATCAAATCTCTTGAGCAAGATTTAATTACTTCTCGCCAGATAGAAGCCGCTCGTATTGCTGCAACTCGTTATATGAAAAGACAAGGTTCGTTATGGATTAAAATTTTTCCAGACAAGCCTATTACCAAAAAGCCATTAGAAGTACGTATGGGTAAAGGTAAAGGTGCTCCAGAATATTTCGTAGCTGTTGTTAAGCCAGGTAGAATTATGTTTGAAGTTGGTGGTGTGCCAATGGACGTAGCTAAAGAGGCATTACGTTTAGCAGCACAAAAATTACCTGTGAAAACTAAGTTTATAGTTGCAAGAGATTTTGATCACAACGCTTAAAAAGTAAGAAGATGAAACAATCAGAAATTAAAGAATTATCTGTAGCTGAGTTAGAAGAAAAGTTAGGCGCTTTGAAAAAAAACTATACTGATCTTAAAATGGCACATACGATTTCGCCTTTAGAATCTCCAATTCAATTGAGAGAATTAAGAAGAACAGTTGCAAGAATTGCTACAGAATTAACAAAAAGAGAATTACAATAACTGTAATCCGCGATTTACAAGATGGAAAAAAGAAATCTTAGAAAAGAACGTATAGGTGTAGTTGCCAGTAACAGAATGGATAAGTCTATTGTTGTTAGTGATACAACAAGAGTAAAACACCCAATGTATGGAAAGTTCGTATTGAGAACAAAGAAATATGTTGCACACGACGAGAAAAATGACTGCAATATTGGTGATACTGTTAGAATAATGGAAACACGTCCGTTAAGTAAAACCAAACGTTGGAGATTAGTAGAAATCTTAGAAAGAGCTAAATAATTATGTTACAACAAGAATCAAGATTAAAAGTAGCAGATAACACAGGGGCAAAAGAAGTTCTTGTGATCCGTGTACTTGGTGGAACAAAAAAACGGTACGCTTCAATTGGTGATAAAATTGTAGTTACTGTAAAAGATGCAACACCTAACGGAACTGTAAAAAAAGGACAAGTATCTAGAGCTGTTGTAGTACGTACAAAGAAAGAAATACGTCGTAAAGATGGCTCTTATATAAGATTTGATGATAACGCATGTGTATTATTAAATCCTACCGAAGAAATGCGCGGTACGCGTGTTTTTGGTCCTGTAGCGAGAGAACTTCGTGAAAAACAATTCATGAAAATTGTATCATTAGCACCAGAAGTGCTTTAATTTTTAATAAGATGACAAAGCTAAAGATTAAAACAGGAGATACAGTAAAGGTTATCGCTGGAGATAATAAAGGACAACAAGGTAAAATTGTGAAGATTCTTAAAGATAAGAATAGAGCAGTTGTAGAAGGAGTAAATATGGTGTCTAAACACACGAAACCTAGTGCTCAAAATCCGCAAGGAGGAATTTCTAAATTTGAAGCACCTATACATATTTCTAATTTGGCATTAGTTGAAGGTGGTAACACTACTAGAGTTGGATTTAGAATGGAAGATGGTAAAAAAGTTAGGTTTTCTAAAAAAACAGATAAAGCTATTTAGTTATGGGATACGTGCCAAGACTTAAAGAAGAGTACAATAGCAGAATAAAAGCTGCTTTAACTGAGGAATTCGGTTACAAAAATATAATGCAAGTACCTAAGCTAGAGAAAATAGTTATCAGTAAAGGAGTAGGTGCTGCAGTTGCAGATAAAAAGTTAATCGATTACGCTGTTGATGAATTAACAAAAATAACTGGTCAGAAAGCAGTTTCTACACTATCTAAAAAAGATGTTGCTTCTTTTAAATTACGTAAAGGAATGCCAATAGGTGCAAAAGTTACGTTACGTGGCGAAAGAATGTATGAGTTCTTAGATAGATTAGTAACAGCTTCATTACCACGTGTAAGAGATTTTAGAGGAATCAAAGCTACTGGTTTTGACGGTAGAGGTAATTATAACTTAGGAGTTACAGAACAGATTATTTTCCCTGAGATCGACATTGACAAAGTAAATAAAATCAACGGTATGGATATTACTTTTGTTACTTCGGCGAATACCGATAAAGAAGCAAAATCATTATTACACGAATTAGGTTTACCATTTAAAAAGAATTAAGAGATGGCTAAAGAATCAATGAAGGCTCGCGAGAGAAAAAGAGCAAAATTAGTTGCAAAATATGCTGAAAAACGTAAAGCTTTAAAAGAAGCTGGTGATTATGAAGCATTGCAAAAATTACCAAAAAATGCATCTCCAGTTCGTATGCACAATCGTTGTAAATTAACAGGAAGACCTAAAGGTTATATGCGTCAATTTGGTATTTCACGTGTAACATTTCGTGAAATGGCAAATCAGGGATTAATCCCTGGTGTTAAAAAGGCGAGTTGGTAAGAATTTATGAATTGGTTTCAGGTTTAGTAATCACGGTTTTTTCCGTAGGTAAATAGAGATTGCTAAAAACCAAAACCGCAAATTATTATATATGTATACAGATCCTATCGCAGATTATCTAACTAGAATTAGAAATGCTGCAAGCGCAGGACATAGAGTGGTTGAAATACCAGCTTCTAATTTAAAGAAAGAAATGACTAAGATCTTATTCGATCAAGGCTATATCTTAAGTTATAAGTTTGAAGAGAATAAGGTACAAGACGCTATTAAAATTGCTTTGAAGTACGATAAAGTAACAAAGCAACCTGTAATGAGAAAAATTGAACGTGTAAGTAAGCCAGGTTTACGTAAGTACGTTAGTTCTTCTGAAATGCCAAGAGTATTAAATGGTCTTGGTGTTGCTATTGTTTCTACATCAAAAGGTGTGATGACAAATAAAAAGGCACGTCAGGAAAACGTGGGTGGTGAAGTTTTATGTTACGTTTATTAAAAAGTAGAAAGAGATGTCAAGAATAGGAAATGCTCCAATTTCAATTCCAGAAGGTGTTACAATCGATGTTAAAGATGGTATTTTAACAGCTAAAGGAAAATTAGGAGAATTATCTCAAGAGATAAAAGATATTAACATAAAAAATGAAGATGGCACGTTAACTTTAGAGCGCCCATCAGAAAGTAAAGATCATAAAGCGAAGCACGGTTTATATAGATCTTTGATTTTTAACATGATTGAAGGCGTTTCAAAAGGTTGGACTAAAGAGTTAGAATTAGTTGGTGTAGGTTACAGAGCGAGCAATCAGGGTCAAAAGTTAGATTTGGCTTTAGGTTTCTCTCATAACATCGTATTAGATTTAGCTCCAGAAGTAAAAGTAGAAACGATTTCAGAAAAAGGTAAAAACCCTATAGTTAAACTTACTTCTTACGATAAGCAATTGGTAGGACAAGTAGCGGCTAAGATCCGTTCATTCCGTAAGCCAGAACCTTACAAAGGAAAAGGAATTAGGTTTGTAGGAGAACAAATTAGAAGAAAAGCAGGTAAATCTGCATAATAACTAGATATTATGGCATTATCAAAGCTTGAAAGAAGACAAAGAATAAAACACAGAATTAGAAAAGTTGTGTCTGGTACAGAAGCGAGACCAAGATTATCTGTGTTTAGAAGTAATAAAGGAATCGATGCGCAATTAATCGATGATGTAAACGGTAAAACATTGTTAGCTGTTTCTTCAAGAGAAAAAGGAATCGATACGAAAGGAACAAAAATAGAAGTTGCTGCTAACGTAGGTAAAGCATTAGCTGAAAAAGCTACTAAAGCAGGTATTGAAACCGTTGCTTTTGATAGAAACGGATATTTATATCATGGTAGAGTGAAGGCATTAGCCGACGGGGCAAGAGAAGCAGGTTTAAAATTTTAATCAAAGATTATGTATCAAAAATACGGAAACGTTGAAAGAGTAAAGCCTAGTGGTTTAGAATTAAAAGATCACTTAGTAGGCGTACAAAGAGTTACAAAAGTTACAAAAGGAGGTAGAGCATTTGGTTTTTCTGCTATTGTTGTAGTTGGTAACGAAAATGGCGTAGTAGGTCATGGTCTTGGTAAATCTAAAGATGTTGCTTCTGCTATCGCAAAAGCAATTGAAGATGCAAAAAAGAACTTAATAAGAATTCCTATTATTAACCAAACATTACCACATGAGCAAAAAGGTAAATTTGGTGGTGCTAAAGTATTCTTAAAGCCTGCATCAAGTGGTACCGGAGTTATTGCTGGTGGTGCGGTACGTGCGGTATTAGAATCTGTAGGTGTACATGATGTATTATCAAAATCTCAAGGATCTTCAAACCCTCATAATGTTGTAAAAGCGACTTTTGATGCTTTATTACAATTACGTGATGCGAATACAATAGCAAAACAGAGAGGAATTTCTTTAGAGAAAGTATTTAACGGATAAATAGAGCGATTACGATGAAAAAAATTAAAGTAAAACAAACTCGCAGCCAAATAAATCGTCCTCAAGATCAAAAGAGAACGTTGGTAGCTCTAGGTTTACGCAAGTTAAATCAAGTAGTAGAGCATGACGCTACACCTGCAATTGTAGGAATGGTAAATAAAGTTAAACATTTAGTTTCTGTAGAAGAAGCTTAATATTATAAAGTTATGGAATTAAATAACTTACAACCTGCAAAAGGTTCGGTTAAAACCCAAGGTAAGAGAATTGGTCGAGGTCAAGGATCTGGAAAAGGTGGTACCGCCACTAGAGGTCACAAAGGTGCTAAATCTCGTTCTGGTTATTCTAAGAAAATAGGTTTTGAAGGCGGTCAAATGCCATTACAGCGCCGTGTGCCTAAGTTTGGTTTTACAAACATAAATCGTAAGGAGTATGTTGGAATCAACTTAGATAAATTACAAGAAATGGTAGATAATGGTAGAATTAAAGATACTGTTACTTTAGATGTTCTTATAGAAAATAGATTAGCTGGTAAAAATGACCTAGTAAAAATATTAGGTAGAGGAGAGTTAAAAGCTAAATTAAATATTACAGTTCACAAATTCACTGCTACTGCTAAAACTGCAATAGAGAAAGCAGGTGGTGAAGCTATTGCACTTTAATACTTTTAAATAGTAAATGAAAAATTTTATAAGTACCATACAAGATATTTGGAGAATAGAAGAACTTCGAAATAAGATCATTCTTACACTAGGTTTAATGGTAGTGTATCGCTTAGCGGCACAAGTACCATTACCAGGTATAGATCCTACGCAACTTTCAGGTCTTCAAAATAATACTCAAGATAACAATATCTTAGGTTTACTAAATGCTTTTACAGGAGGTGCTTTTGCACAGGCTTCTATTATGGCGTTGGGTATTATGCCTTATATCTCGGCTTCAATTGTAGTACAGTTAATGGGAATTGCAGTTCCTTATTTACAAAAACTACAAAAAGAAGGAGCCAGTGGTCAGAAAAAAATAACGCAAATCACACGTTGGTTAACGGTTGGAATTTTGTTAATACAAGCACCAACCTATATTATTAGTTTACCATCATTGGGTATTCCTGAAAGTGCTTTTTTATTAGGTAATGGTCCAATGTTCTGGATTTCATCAGTCTTATTGCTTACTACAGGTAGTATATTTGCTATGTGGTTAGGTGAGCGTATTACTGATAAAGGTATTGGTAATGGTATCTCATTGTTAATTATGATTGGTATTATTGCGACGTTTCCTTCAATGTTCATGCAAGAACTTACTTCTAGAATTACTGCCGGTACAGGTGGAGTATTAATGGTATTTATTGAAGTTATCGTTTGGTTGGTAGTTATTTTAGCATGTGTATTCTTAGTTACCGCTGTTCGTAGAATAGCTGTACAATATGCAAGAAGAACAGTAGCTGGTAATGCAGGAAATATTGCAGGCGCAAGACAGTATATACCTTTAAAAGTAAATGCTGCAGGTGTTATGCCAATTATTTTTGCACAGGCATTGATGTTTGTACCTAGTTTACTAGCGCAATCTGGAAATGATACCTTAAAAGCAATAGGAACTGAATTTACAGATATGTTTGGTTTATGGTATAATGTATTGTTTGCTGTACTAATTATTATTTTTAGTTATTTCTATACAGCTATTACAGTACCTACCAATAAAATGGCAGATGATTTAAAGCGTAGTGGTGGTTTTTTACCAGGTATTCGTCCTGGTAAAGAGACGGCAGATTATTTAGATACTATTTTATCACGTATAACATTACCCGGATCTATATTCTTAGCATTATTAGCCATTTTACCGGCAATTATTGTGAAGGCAGGTGTACAACCAGGTTGGGCAATGTTCTATGGCGGAACGTCATTGTTGATTATGGTTGGAGTTGCAATCGATACCATTCAACAGATAAATTCATACTTATTAAATCGTCATTATGATGGTTTAATGAAAACAGGAACCAAAAGAAAATCAGTAGCATAACTATGGCAAAGCAACAAGCAATAGAGCAAGACGGAACTATTAGTGAAGCATTATCAAATGCTATGTTTCGTGTAGAACTAGAAAACGGTCATATAGTTACTGCACATATCTCAGGTAAAATGCGTATGCATTATATTAAATTATTACCTGGTGATAAGGTAAAATTAGAAATGAGTCCTTACGATTTAACGAAGGCTCGCATAACCTATAGATACTAACGATTTTTAATCGACAAAAAAGAAAACGATGAAAGTTAGAGCATCAGTAAAAAAGAGAAGTGCCGACTGCAAAATAGTACGCAGAAAAGGCAGATTATATGTAATCAACAAAAAGAATCCTAGATTTAAACAAAGACAAGGATAAAGTAGATGTTAGTAATTAGACGCTAGTAGTTAGACAGAGAAAAATTAAATTTTTTCAAGCAAAAAATAACACTAACCACTAATAACTAACCACTAATAACTAAGAATATGGCAAGAATAGCAGGAATTGACATACCTAAACAAAAAAGAGGAGTAATTTCATTAACATACATCTACGGTGTTGGTAGAAGTAGAGCGAAAGAGATTTTAGCAAATGCTAAAGTTGATGAAAGTACTAAAGTTCAAGATTGGTCTGATGATGAGATCGGAAGAATTCGTGAGCAAGTAGGTTCTTATACAATTGAAGGTGAATTACGTTCTGAAACACAATTAAACATTAAGCGATTAATGGATATTGGTTGTTACAGAGGTATCCGTCATAGAGTAGGTTTACCATTAAGAGGGCAACGTACTAAGAACAACTCAAGAACAAGAAAAGGTAAAAGAAAAACGGTTGCTAATAAGAAAAAAGCAACTAAATAATTAATAAGACATTAGTCAATTAGTGTTTAGCAGTTAGATGAATCTGTTTGAAATAGCAATGTTTAGGATTCTAACAACTAAAAACTAACAACTAGAAACTATAAAATATGGCAAAGTCAAGTTCAAAAAAACGTAAAGTTATAGTTGATGCGATCGGTGAGGCACACATTACGGCTTCATTTAACAACATCATTATTTCTTTAACAAACAAAAAAGGAGATGTAATTTCTTGGTCATCTGCAGGTAAACAAGGGTTTAGAGGTTCTAAAAAGAATACACCTTATGCCGCACAAATGGCTGCAGAAGATTGTGCCGCTGTTGCTTTAGAAGCAGGTTTACGTAAAGTAAAAGTGTATGTAAAAGGGCCAGGTAATGGTAGAGAATCTGCAATTCGAACCATTCATAATGCAGGTATTGAAGTAACTGAGATTATCGATGTAACTCCAATTCCACATAATGGATGTCGTCCTCCAAAAAGAAGAAGAGTATAATTTTATGCTGAACTTGTTTCAGTATCTCATTAACTTAGACGAGATGATACTGTTTAACAAATCAGCTTTTTATTTAATAATTAAAAAGAGAAAGGATACAGATTATCGAAGGAGGAAGCCTTAATTCATAATCCCTTTCATAAATCAATAGAAATGGCAAGATATACAGGACCAAAAACTAAAATTGCTCGTAAATTTGGCGAAGCAATTTTCGGAGATGATAAGTCTTTTGAGAAAAGAAATTATCCTCCAGGACAGCATGGAAATAACAAGCGTAGAGGAAAAAAATCTGAATATGCTGTTCAGCTTCAAGAAAAGCAAAAAGCGAAATATACGTACGGTATTTTAGAGCGTCAATTCAGAAACTTATTTGAAAAAGCATCTCGTAGTAAAGGCATTACAGGTGAAATCTTATTACAATTATGTGAGTCTCGTTTAGATAATGTGGTTTATAGAATGGGTATTTCTCCATCTAGAAGAGGAGCTCGTCAGTTAGTATCTCACCGTCACATTACTGTAAATGGTGAACTTGTTAACATACCTTCTTATCAATTGAAAGCAGGAGATGTGATAGGTGTAAGAGAAAAATCAAAATCGTTGACTGCAATTGAAAGTTCTTTAGCAAATAGCAGCAATGTTTATGAATGGTTGAATTGGAATGGTGATAAAAAGGAAGGAACTTTTGTTACCGTACCAGAAAGAATTCAGATACCAGAAAACATTAATGAACAGTTCATTGTAGAATTGTACTCTAAATAATAAATTAATCATATTGGTATTTAGCCAAAGGGTTTATTTGTACTTCTTCATACTTATAAACCGCGCAACTAAATAGCAATCAAAACGAAGAAAAAATATGGCAATTTTAAATTTTCAAAAACCAGATAAAGTAATCATGATCGAATCTACTGATTTTGAAGGTAGATTTGAATTCAGACCTTTAGAACCAGGTTATGGTTTAACAGTAGGTAATGCTTTACGTAGAGTATTATTATCTTCATTAGAAGGGTATGCGATTACTTCAATAAGAATAGAAGGTGTAGAGCATGAGTTTTCTACAATCAAAGGTGTCGTAGAAGACGTTACTGAAATTATCTTAAATTTAAAACAAGTACGTTTTAAACAACAAATAGAAGAGTCAGATAATGAGACTGTTGCAATATCTATTAATAGTCAAGAGCAAGTTACCGCAGGTGATTTCCAAAATTTTATTTCAGGTTTCCAAGTTTTAAATCCAGAATTAGTGATTTGTAATATGGAAAAATCTGTGAAGATAGATATGGAACTTACCATTGAGAAAGGTAGAGGGTTTGTTTTATCTGAAGATAATAAAAAAGCAAATGCACCTTTAGGAACTATTTTCACAGATGCTATTTACACACCAATAAAGAATGTAAAATATGCTGTTGAAAATTATCGTGTTGAGCAAAAAACTGACTACGAAAAGTTAATTTTTGACATCATTACTGATGGTTCTATAAACCCAAAAGATGCCTTAACGGAAGCCGCTAAAATATTAATTCACCACTTCATGTTATTCTCTGATGAGCGTATTACCCTTGAAGCTGATGAAATAGCACAAACAGAGTCTTATGATGAAGAATCACTTCACATGCGACAATTGTTAAAAACAAGATTGATCGATATGGATCTTTCTGTTAGAGCATTAAACTGTTTAAAAGCAGCAGAAGTTGATACTTTAGGTGACCTAGTATCATTTAATAAAAATGACTTAATGAAGTTTAGAAACTTTGGTAAAAAATCATTAACTGAATTAGATGAGTTAGTAGCTAACAAAGGATTGACTTTCGGAATGGATTTAAGTAAGTATAAATTAGATAAAGAATAATTAGAAACAAGATACAAGACAAAAGGAAAAACGACTACTAATTTAAGAGTCTAAAATCTAATGTCTAGCGTCTAATATCTATAAAAAGATGAGACACGGAAAGAAATTTAATCATTTAAGTAGAAAAACTGCACATAGAAAAGCGATGTTGGCCAATATGGCGTGTTCTTTAATAGAACATAAACGTATTAATACTACTGTTGCTAAAGCAAAAGCGGTACGTCAGTTTGTTGAGCCTTTAATTACAAAATCTAAAGAGGATACTACACATAATCGTAGAATCGTATTTAGTTATTTGAGACAAAAAGAGGCAGTTACTGAGTTGTTCAGAGAAGTTGCAACTAAAGTAGCAGATAGACCAGGTGGCTATGTGCGTATTATTAAACTAGGAAATAGATTAGGTGATAATGCAGATATGGCCTTGGTTGAATTAGTAGATTATAACGAACTTTATAATCCTAAAGGGAAGAAGAAAAAATCTACACGTAGAAGAAGAGGTGGTAAGAAAACTGAAACAGCTGTTGCAACTCCTCCAGTAGAGACAAAAGCTTCACAAGAAGAAGAATAAATGTTGATAAAACAATAAATAAAAAGGATAAACTTGATTTTAGTTTATCCTTTTTTTTATACTATTTTTGAAAAATACTTTTTTAAAATGCAGTACAAACCAAGAAAAAAAGCAATCATCTTATTAGCTGATGGAACTATTTTCGAAGGAAAGTCTATCGGAATAGAGGGTACCACTACCGGAGAAATATGTTTTAATACAGGTATGACAGGATACCAAGAAATTTTTACTGATCCATCTTATTTTGGTCAGATCATGGTGGCAACAAATGCACATATTGGCAATTATGGTGTTAAAGATGAAGAAATTGAGTCTAACGGAATTAAAATTTCAGGTTTAATTGTTCGTAATTTTAGCTTCACACATTCTCGACCTAATGCTGATGGATCTTTAGAAGCATGGTTTGAAAAACACCAACTTGTTGCGGTTTCAGATGTAGATACACGTGCTTTAGTAAGTTATATTCGTGAAAATGGTGCTATGAATGCTATTATATCAACAGAGATAGAAGATATAGAAAAGCTACAAGACCAACTGTCAAAAGTGCCTAGTATGAACGGCTTAGAGCTGGCATCTAAAGTATCAACGAAAGAATCTTACTTTTTTGGTGAAGAAAATGCGTCAGTAAAAATTGCAGCTTTAGACTTGGGGATAAAGAGAAACATACTTCGTAATCTCGCAAAAAGAGATGCCTATATAAAAGTGTTTCCTTACAACACGTCTTTTAAAGAAATGAAAGCTTGGAATCCTGATGGGTATTTTTTATCAAATGGCCCTGGAGACCCAGAACCTTTAGAAAACGCTCAAGCCGTTGCTAGAGAGATTATAGAAAAAGATTTACCCGTGTTTGGCATTTGTTTAGGGCATCAAGTTATTGCCTTGTCGCAAGGTATTTCTACCTATAAAATGCATAATGGTCATCGAGGTATCAATCATCCTGTAAAGAATCTAATTACTGGTAAAGGTGAAATTACTTCGCAAAATCATGGTTTTGCAATTAATAGAGAAGAAACAGAGGCAAATACTGATGTAGAGATTACACATGTGCATTTAAATGATGATACAGTGGCTGGTATTCGTATAAAAAATAAAAATTGTTTTTCTGTACAGTATCATCCTGAAGCAAGCCCTGGACCACATGATGCTGAATATCTATTCGATCAGTTTATAGAAAATGTTAAGAAGACTAAGGCTATAACTATTTAAGATTATTTCTTTTTTGTTCTATTTTAGAATTTCCATTAAACTATAGGTTATAACACTTCGTCTATACTTAATGGTATTTTATCGATACCATTATAGCAGAACTTAGATTTTACATAGTTTTACATCGTGATATAATCACACTTTTTCTTTTTCATAGCAATTTTCCCACTCTATTGAGTGGGTTTTTTTATATCTTACAATAATTGAAATCGTTTTCGCAATTTAGAAGTATTGAAACGAAAAATAACTGAGACATTTTGTAGTTTAGCAAATAGAAAAATAGCTTAATTTCTATTAACGAAAAAATCAATATATGAGCATAATTATTGACATTCACGCAAGACAGATTTTCGATTCTAGAGGAAATCCTACGGTAGAAGTAGATGTAACTACAGAAAATGGTGTTTTGGGACGTGCTGCTGTTCCCTCGGGAGCATCTACTGGTGAACACGAAGCAGTAGAGTTAAGAGATGGAGGTGGTGACTATATGGGTAAAGGAGTTTTAAAAGCAATTGATAATGTAAATTCAATTATTGCTCAAGAACTTTTAGGAACTCTAGTCTTTGATCAAAATGCGATCGATCAAAAAATGATAGATATAGATGGTACTCCAAACAAATCTAAGTTGGGTGCGAATGCTATTTTAGGAGTTTCATTAGCATGTGCTAAAGCTGCAGCCAATGAGTTAGGAATGCCTTTGTATCGATATGTTGGCGGTGTATCTGCTAATACATTACCAGTACCGATGATGAATATTATTAATGGAGGTTCACATTCTGATGCACCAATAGCCTTTCAAGAGTTTATGATAATGCCAATTAAGGCAGTTAGTTTTTCGCATGCCATGAAAATGGGCTCTGAAATTTTTCATAACTTAAAAAAAGTATTACACGATAGAAATTTATCAACTGCAGTTGGCGACGAAGGAGGCTTTGCACCAACACTTGACGGTACAGAAGATGCGCTTGATACAATTGCAAAAGCTGTTAAAAATGCAGGTTATAAATTAGGAGATGAGATAATGATCGCTTTAGATTGTGCTTCCGCGGAGTTTTATGTGGATGGAAAATACGACTACACCAAATTCGAAGGAGCAAAAGGAAAAATACGTACAAGTGAAGAGCAGGCACAGTATTTAGCAGAGTTAAGCGAAAAATATCCAATTATATCTATAGAAGATGGTATGGATGAGAATGACTGGGATGGCTGGAAATCATTAACAGAAAAAGTTGGTGATAAAGTTCAATTAGTAGGCGATGATTTGTTTGTAACAAATGTTGAAAGACTTTCACGAGGTATTGAAAATGGTATAGCAAATTCAATCCTTATTAAAGTAAATCAAATAGGAACATTAACAGAAACTATTGCTGCTGTTAACATGGCACATAATGCAGGGTACACTTCAGTAATGAGTCATCGTTCAGGGGAAACTGAAGATAACACCATAGCTGATTTAGCCGTTGCATTAAATACAGGACAAATTAAAACAGGATCTGCTTCACGATCAGATAGAATGGCAAAATATAACCAGTTGCTACGTATCGAAGAAGAATTAGCAGGCGTGGCTTATTATCCTCAAGAAAAAGCTTTTAAAGTTTCTAAATAAGTTTTTCAAAATGAAGAAACGAAGGGCAATTACTACAGTAATTGTCCTTTTTTTATGATTTTATAAAAATTATAGCTGTACAAAACAATACTCCTTTTTTTTCGCTTTAAAAATCGGGTATAAATTTGTAAATTCGCATACCCTCTAAAAGTTTAAAAATCAAAATAAAAAATATATGTCAGATAAAGCTATCTTAGAAATTAATGGTTCAAGATATGAATTTCCGGTAATAAAAGGAACAGAAGATGAATTAGCTATCGATATTAAAACACTTCGCGGAGCTACAGGTGGAATAATTACTGTCGATCCAGGTTTTAAGAATACAGGTTCTTGTGAAAGTGCGATTACTTTTTTAGATGGTGAAAAAGGAATATTACGTTATCGAGGTTATGCTATAGAAGATTTAGCAGAAAAAGCTGATTTCTTAGAAGTTGCCTATGCGTTAATATTCGGCGAATTACCTAACCAAGAAGAATTAGAAAAATTTCACACTGATATTAAATCGAAATCTGTTTTAGATGAAGATTTAAAAAAGATATTAGAAAGTTTTCCAAGGTCAGCGCATCCGATGGGTGTTTTGTCTTCATTGACAAGTGCATTAACAGCATTTAACCCTACTTCTGTAGATGTATCATCACCAGAAGCCATGTATAATGCGATTGTTAAGTTATTAGGTAAGTTACCTGTGTTAGTTGCTTGGACGATGCGCAGACGTTTAGGTTTACCTTTTGAGTATTCTGATAATTCATTGGGCTATGTCGAAAATATCTTAAAGATGATGTTCAAACAACCTAATGAAGAATATATACAGAACCCAATTTTGGTAAATGCTTTGGATAAATTATTAATTTTACATGCCGACCATGAACAAAATTGTTCTACCTCTACAGTGCGTATTACAGGCTCTTCACATGCAGGACTTTTCGCCTCAATTTCAGCAGGTATTTCTGCCTTATGGGGACCGTTACACGGAGGTGCAAACCAGGCAGTACTAGAAATGTTAGAAGCCATTAAAGAAGATGGTGGAGGTACGAAAAAATATATGGCAAAAGCCAAAGACAAAGAAGATCCTTTTCGTTTAATGGGCTTTGGTCATAGAGTTTATAAGAATTTTGATCCGCGTGCACGTATTATCAAAAAGGCAGCTGATGAAGTTTTAGGAGATCTTGGTGTAGAAGACCCTATTTTAGATATTGCTAAAGGATTAGAACAAGAAGCTTTAAATGATGAGTATTTCGTTAAACGAAAGTTATATCCTAATGTAGATTTTTATTCAGGTATCATTTACAGAGCGATGGGTATTCCAGTAGAAATGTTTACGGTTATGTTCGCTTTAGGACGTTTACCAGGATGGATATCGCAATGGAGGGAAATGCGTTTGCGAAAAGAACCAATAGGACGCCCGAGACAAGTTTATATTGGTGAAAATCATAGGCCTTTTGTTGATCTTGATAAAAGATAAAATTTAAGAACTTAATTGTAAGCTTCATATTCTTATATGAAGCTTTTTTACTATATGTTACAACTCAATATTCAAAACGAAACATCAAGATTAAGAGCGGTTATTTTAGGCACAGCTAATAGTAATGGCCCTGCACCTACTTTTGAAGAAGCTTACGATCCAAAATCTCGGGAGCATATTTTGGCGGGTACCTATCCTAAAGTAGAAGATATGGTACCTGAAATGGAAGCAGTTGCCGAAGTTTTTAAGAAATATAATGTAGAAGTATTTCGACCAGAAACTATAGAAAACTATAATCAGATCTTTGCACGAGATATCGCTTTTGTTATTGAAGATAAACTTATCAAGTCAAATATTCTACCAGATCGTGATCAAGAGATTGATGCAATTCAATATGTTATTGATCAAATTGACCCAAAGAAGGTAATCACGTTACCGTCAGCATGTCATGTTGAAGGCGGTGATGTAATGCCTTGGAATGACTATATCTTTGTCGGAACATATACCAGAGAAGATTACCCAGATTATATTACCGCTAGAACCAATAAGGAAGCTGTAAAGGCTTTGCAAGAATTATTTCCAAAGAAAACTGTTAAATCTTTTGAATTGCGTAAGTCGAATACCGATGCTAAGAACAATGCTTTACATCTAGATTGTTGTTTTCAGCCTATAGGTACAAATAAAGCCATATTGCATAAAAATGGATTTCTTGTTGAGAAAGAATATGAGTGGCTTGTAAATTTCTTTGGTGAAGAAAATATCTTTGAAATCACTAAAGATGAAATGTATCATATGAATAGTAACATTTTTTCTATTTCACCAGAAGTGATTATATCAGAACAAAACTTTACACGCTTAAATACATGGTTGCGCCAACAAGGTTTTACCATTGAAGAAGTACCTTATGCTGAGATTGCTAAGCAGGAAGGGTTACTACGTTGTTCTACTATGCCATTGATACGTGATTAAGTCTAAATTTAAAGGGATTAGTATTCCATGTTTTATTGCATTCGTTTGGCGATCGTTTTATTTCCCTTCGAATATAAAATCATTCCGATAACCCTATTTTCCTCATAGGTAAATTCAATTTGCTCCTCTTCTGTTTTTAAGAAAAATTTATTTGAATCATAAGGTAAGAGTTCATACTCGGCATTCATAGGATTAATTAAATAGAGTCTATTCTCTTTTTTCTTAATAGTAAGTTTGAATACTGTTCCTTCAATTTGATATGTTGCTTCAAACTTATTCAAATTAGTTTCAGCTAGCTCAATTTCATTGTATTCTTTGGATGCAAATGACGGTAAAGGAGGCAAATCCCTTTTGCCTTCCATAAGTTTAGACGCAAACTGAGCAAGCGATACTACTTGATGGTACGATTTGGCATTTGCCATTATATAAACTCCTGTTTTTAAATCAAGGTTTATTATGAAACTGTTTGAATATGCATCTTGACCATTATGAAAAAGGTACGTACAATTATTTTTCTTTTCAACCCCTATACCTAAACCATAATACTCATGACCGAAACTTGTTTCATGAAATTGACTCATTGATTTAGGTTTTAATAGTTGATTCCCTTTATATATTCCATCATTAAGATGTGCAATTAAAAATCTTGACATTTGAGAAGGAGTCATATATGTGAGACCGCCCGCTGGATACGGAAATGAGTATTGCTGTTCTGTTGGTAATGCCATGTTATAAACCAATCTATAAGGAAATGCCATTTCTTCAACGGTTTCTGGTGTTGGTTGAACAAAATTTATATTCTCGAGATCTAATGGTTTTAAAATATTCTCTTTTACATAATCTTCATACCTCATTTTTGTTTGATTCTCTACTACTAACGCTGCAATTACAAATCCATCATTACAATATTCATGAAGCATTTCAGGTGCTCTTATTGGTTTTAGGTTGCTCGCGATCTCTTCTAAGGTTTCTCGATGATCTTTACCCCAAAGAGGAACAAAAACTGCTGATGAAGGTATGCCAGACTGATGTGATAATAAGTGTCTTAAGGTTATGGGTTTACTATTCTCCGAAAATGAAGGCACCGGATTTTTGAGATAATCATTTACTGGCTTGTCCAAATCTACAATTCCTTTTTCTACCAATTGCATAACTGCCATAGCCATAAATGGCTTAACGTTTGAACCTGTAGAGTAAGTGGTAGCCGTTGTTACTGGAGTTTTAGTTTTTACATTAGCGTATCCAAAAGCTTCTGCCCAAATAATGCTATCATTTTCTATTAAAGCAATTGATATTGACGGAATTCCAGTTTCTTTAATCATTTTTGTTATCTCTTGCGTCAAGGCATTTTTGATATACGTTAATTTATCTATTTCCTTAGTTTCTTGCCTCTTACTACAAGAGATAACTTGGAGACAGAATAAACTTGAAATAACTATTATGCTTACTATTTTTTGACTCATGAATTTCATAATAAATATTGGTTTTAAAAGATGGTCGCAAAATTGGTAAAACAGTTAGGTTATCACGTGCTATTTGATTTTAAGTTGTATCAAAAAAAGAATTTGATACCTACTGGTATATTTTGATTGAGATATCTTAGTAAAATAGAGTTGATTATAATAGAGTAGAATCTTTAATGATTTTGTTCAATATAAATAGATGGAGAAACATGATACTTTTTTTTAAAAACCCTGTTAAAAGTAGGTTTAGAATTAAAGCCAGATTTTTCGGCTAAGGCTAGAAGTGTATACCTTTTATGCTCTGAGTTCTCGATTAAGGACATAAAATGATTAAGGCGCAATGAATTTAGGTAGTCATTAAAATTACTATCGTTATGTTCTTTTATTGTAGCCGATAAAGTTTTTGAATCAACTTGGTAAAAAGAAGCTAATTTTTCCAAAGTCAAATTTTTATTCAAATACTTTCGATCTTTTTCTATCTCGATTAGAAGTTTTTTACTTGTAGGTTTTGTTACAGATGTATTTCTTTTGGATCGATTTCTATACTTTGTATATGTGATGATTAAAAAGAATGAGATCATATAAATAATGATTCCAATGGCAATTATCCTGAATAAAAAATGAAATTCATATAAGCCGTTAGATTTTATAAGTATGGCTAGGAGTTGGACTACTCTTGTTAAAAAAATTAGGCCAAAAGCAATTACAAAAAGGTACAAAAACGTAAGGTTGTTCGTTTGTTGTTTTTCTTTACGCTTTCGTTGTCTAAAAGCCGATAACATCCAAAAGAAAGAGATACAATCAACAGCAATAAAAGATGAATCTTCAATGCTTTTTGGCAAAGAAATCATCCTATTGAAATTGCAGTGAGCCATAAAAATTCAGTGATGCCAGGAATTAAAAAGTAATGCTGCCGTTCTTTATGCTGAATGAATGTTTTATCATATCCAATAATAAGGATCCCAACGGTTAAAAGTTTAAAATATAAGAGCTTTTCTAAAAATAAATTTAATTCTATTTGGTCACCAAAGACATAAAAAAATTCCCTTAAGATAGACAATGAAAAGAGGAAAACAGCTAGAGATGCCATTTTCAGAAAAGTATCAGATTTTACTTTCAAGAAAATGAATAAACTTACAATTAGGCCATTAAAAAATCCTAAAAGCATGAATATGTATAGTACCAAGCTATATTGCATTTTTATTTATGACTAAAGAATGAATTAAAAATGGATCTTAAAGTTATAATATTTTAAATTTTTTTTGAGGAATTTATAAGAATTAGCTTCAAGAAACGAAATACTTTTACTTTTTATGAATAAGAAAAATAAGAAATGAGAATTTATAGAATTTTATTTTTTTTCATAAAGCCAATTAATTTCATTTGAAAAACATGTAATTTTAGGCGCAATTTTAAAATGAACATGCAACAAACTACAAATACCATCTTAATGATTCGTCCTATAAATTTTAGGATGAATGAACAAACAGCGGTGAACAATTATTACCAAAAAGTACTTGATAATTTATTACCCGAAACAGTTAATATTAAAGCTCAGGAAGAGTTCGATGATTATGTTGATAAACTTAAGAGTATAGGTGTACATGTTGTTGTAGTAAGTGATACCAAAGAGCATGATACACCCGATTCTATTTTTCCGAATAATTGGGTGTCATTCCATGAAAATGGTACTGTAGGTCTGTATCCTATGTTTGCAGAAAATAGAAGGCATGAGCGCAGAGATGATATTTTAGATGAATTAGAAGAACAAGGTTTTATAATTGAACATATTGTAGATTATACTTCAGCAGAAAAACAAAATGTATTCTTAGAAGGTACTGGTAGTCTATTACTCGACCGCGTAAATAATATTGCTTACTGTGCGTTATCTCCTAGAGCAGATGAAGATTTATTTATAGAATTTTGTGAAGATTTTGAATATACTCCGGTAATCTTTACGGCGAATCAAACAGTAAATGGGCAGCGTAAGGCAATTTACCATACCAATGTGATGATGTGTTTGGCGGAAAATTTCGCAGTAATTTGTTTAGAATGTATTGATGATAAGAAAGAACGAAAGAATGTAATTCATCATTTAAAAGACTCGGGTAAGGAAATTATTGCAATTTCTGAAGAACAGGTAAATAATTTTGCTGGTAATATGCTACAGGTAAAAGGAACAGATGAAAAACGATATCTTATTATGAGTCAAGCTGCTTATGATAGTTTGACCGTTGTGCAAATTAATGCGATTGAAAAGCATTGTGCAATTATGTCTAGCTCCTTAGATATTATTGAAGCTTGTGGTGGAGGTAGTGCTCGTTGTATGATGGCTGAGGTATTTTTACCTAAAGCATAAAAAAACCGCACTATCATTGATACTACGGTTTTCGGTTGGCTTGTTGATTAATTAGTAAGCTATAAATAGCTCTAGGTTAGGGTTAGTTTCTAATTTTTTACCAAGCACATGGGTTTGTTGAACCGCATGATATTAGCAATAAAGCCATAGCAATTACAAAAAATATGGTTAATAGATTTCGTTTCATGACTTCTAGGTTTAGGTTAGAAAATCTTTTTAATCAGTTGTTTACAATGAACTTCTGAATCAATAACGCCAAAGGTTACTAATTTATTTTGTATATCGTTAATTAATTTTTTAGAGATGGTTTTTTTTCTATTCCATTTCGTAATAGAGATCCATTCTTTTATATCCTCTAAACGCTGCTCATAACGATCGGCAAATAGTTGATCTAATCCAGCTATTTCTAAAGGATCTTTAAATAATTTGAGTTGTTTATTAATTACGTTAATCACAGTTTTCACAGCATCTTCTTTATTCTCTAATACTTCATCTCGTATTGCAATTACAAAACATGGCCAAGGTGTAGTAATAGTATCAATTCTTCTAAAAGTACCATTATCAACAAGTGGTTTTGTAGTAAAGTGTTCCCACATAAAATAATCAGCGGTACCTTCCGTCAAAGCTTTAATACCACCATCAAGATTTTTAACAACTTCGTATTTTAAATTATTAATATTAAAACCTTGATTATAAGCATTTACTATTGCCATTAATTGTGAGCCTGAGCCATATCTGCTAATAGCAATGCGAGCATTTTCTAGATCTTTGATTGTTTTGAATTTAGATTTGGCACCTACATGAATACCCCACAATAAAGGAGATTCTACATAGACTTTAATTATCTTACTAGGATTGCCATTAATAATATCTTTAATAATACCTTCGGTTAGTAAAATGGCCATATCAATTGAACCTTCACGCAAGGCTTTACACATAGCACCAGTACCTCCATGGAAGGTTTCCCATTGAAGATTTACTTTCTTTTTCTCAAATTTTTTATGTTCTATGGCGAGATGCCAGGGCAGGTTAAAATGTTCGGGTACACCACCAATTTTAAGTTGCTTCATACTAAGCAGTAAGTTTATCTAAAGTATATTGAATTAATTTTTCGACAATTTCGCTAGGGTCCTTACTGAATGTTCCGTTAGCACGATTTGCTAAAATTGCATTCATAGACATTGCATTATGACCTAGTAATTTTGAAAGCCCATAAATACCCGCAGTTTCCATTTCTAAGTTGGTAATTTTGATTCCTTGATGCAAAAAGTCACTCATTTTCACATTCAGGTAATTATCTTTTACAGGAAGTCGTATAACTCTGCTTTGAGGACCGTAAAAGCCATTGAGTGTAGCGGTACATCCTGTGAAAATATTTTCACCAGACAATTTTTTCTGTAATACTGAGCTTCCTTTAACAACATAGGGTATCCCTCGCTTCTTATTCCAATCAGTTTGCTCGATGAACGCCTCTTCTAAGCTTTTTTCTAAAATATGATCACAATCATACGCTTGTAACATGCAGTCTAAGCCAATAGCGTATTCAGAAAGTAAAAAACTATCAACAGGTATTTCTTTTTGAATGCTTCCTGAAGTGCCTATGCGAACTATATCTAACGAAGTTTTATTTTCTTTAATGGTACGAGTTTGAAAATCAACATTTACCAAAGCATCTAATTCATTAAAAACTATGTCTATGTTATCGGTACCAATACCTGTAGAAAGTACAGTAATTCGTTTTCCTCTGTAAGTGCCTGTTTCCGTTTTAAATTCTCGTTTATGAATAGAGTATTCTACATTGTCAAAGTGTTTCGTAATTTTAGATACTCGTTCAGGATCACCCACTGTTATGACAGTCTGAGCTACTTGCTCAGGTTTTAAATTGAGATGATAAATACTGCCATCTGGATTTAAAATTAACTCTGATTCAGCTAAGACTCTTTTCATAAATGATATTCGTCTTTAATTTTTTGAATAAGATTTTTCTCTTTAGCCTTTTTGTAAGAAGGTTTTTGATCTATATTCTTGCAAAAAATAATTCCATAACGATCTTTAGAGGTGTCAAAATATAAAGTATCGCTGAGCTGCGGAATGGCAATTATAGGTTTTTCACAAATAGAAATTTTTATGTTCTTGTTTTGAGAATAATTAATAACTACCTTGTTGGTAAGTGCTTCAAAAAAACCGTCTAAATCTAGTAGGTTTTGATCTTGCGTTTCTTCTAATAAAATGCCAAAGTCGTTTTCGGTTGGGCGAAATAATATAACTTCGTTTTCATTAGCAAAAAAAATCTCATCTTTTTTAACAGGTAAAACTATTTCATCTTTTAGGTAAAAAACTTTGGAGGTTTTTGTTTCTGTTACATCTCGAGTGAGTCTTCTCTCTTCTTTTTCGTCAGTATCTAAAGTCTTTTTATCCTCATTTTTAGTGCTACATGACAAGAAAAGCATGCACAACAAAGCCAGCGATAGCATCTTAGTACATTTTATCATCCACCTACACGTTTTATCTTAAATCCTTTTTCTTTTAAAATTATCATAATCTTATCGCGATAATCTCCTTGTATAATTATCTTATCATCTTTGAAACTGCCACCAACACTTAGCTTAGTTTTTAATTCTTTTGCTAATTTTTTAAAATCGCTATCAGCACCCGTATAACCTTCTAAAATGGTAATTGGTTTTCCTTTGCGTTTCTCATATTTACAGATAATAGGATCATCTTGCATCCAAATATCATTTTTTATTTCCTTCTTTTCTTCCTTTTCGGGAATATGATCAGGAAATAAATTTTTGAGTTGATCTTGTAAATCCATTTATTTTTTTATCAATCCTAATTCTACCAATCGCTCATTTAAAAATTCTCCAGCAGTAATATCATCATATAATTTAGGATGTTCTGCATCAATACAATTATCAAGACAATTTAATGGCATTTCGCTTATAGGATGCATAAAGAAAGGAATTGAATAACGCGAAGTGCCCCACATTTCTTTTGGTGGATTTACAACTCTATGTATCGTTGATTTTAAACGATTATTAGAATGTCTAGATAACATATCACCTACATTTATAACAAGTTCGTCTGGTTCTGCAATAGCATCTAACCATTCTCCTTTATGATTTTGTACTTGAAGCCCTCGGCCTTGGGCACCCATCAATAAGGTAATTAAATTTATATCTCCGTGGGCGGCCGCTCTTACTGCATTCTTCGGTTCAGAAGTAATAGGAGGGTAGTGAATAGGGCGTAAAATACTATTACCATTTTTAGCATATTTGTCGAAATAGTTTTCGTCTAAATCTAAAAACAGCGCTAAGGCACGTAATACATATACACCTGTTTTTTCAAGCATTTTGTAGGTTTCTTTTCCTACAGTATTAAACTCTGGCAATTCTTCTACCGATACATTAGCTGGATATTCTGCCTCTAACTTAGGATCATTTTCTACATACTGCCCAAAATGCCAGAATTCTTTAAGGTCTCCTTCTTTTTTTCCTTTAGCACTTTCTTTACCAAAAGAAACATAACCTCGTTGTCCGCCAATACCTTCTATTTCATATTTACGTTTTGTATCAACAGGTAAAGCGAAAAATTTTCGTATTTCGCTATATAAATTATCAACTAACTCATCACTTAAAAAGTGTCCTTTGAGTGCTACGAATCCAATTTCTTCATAGGCCTTTCCAATCTCATTTACAAATTTTTGCTTTCTACTAGGATCGTCCGATAAGAAATCAGAGAGATCTACACTTGGTATATTTTTCATGATGTGATTTATTTTTCAAGAATATAAAATTAACGAAAAAAACTTATTTAGCCTTTTTGTAGAGCGGAATTAAATAAGAGAGTGTATAGTTAAACCCAAAGCCAGAATTATTTAAGAACACACGGTTAAAGCCAGGAACAAATAAATTTTTGAAATTATCAGGTTCTTTCGTAGTAATCATTTTTTTTCCGCTAAAGCTAAATCCTAAATAAAGATTATTAAGTAGTTCTGCTTTTACTCCGACTACAATCTCTGCCCAGTGTGCATTCAAACCCGTAAAATCTCTCGGTACTTCAAGAGGCTGTTGAGGTACGTTTGGATTTGCATTAATTTCACCACTATTAAGTGTGTGCGAAAAAGTACTAAAACCATACCGTAAACCTACATAGATCAAATTTTCCATATCAAGCCAATTTTCATAAGCATTGTAATCAACACCCGCTTTGATGTATTGACCATCTGTGGTAAAATTTAAAAAATCGAGATCAGTAGTATTATTAATGGTGCCTAATTCTGCAGCTATATAGTATTTTCTACTAATCCGATAATCAGCAACCAGTTCTATGCCTTTACGATCTCCATTTATAATATTTGCTGTAGGATTAAACAAATCTACCCCAATACGCAATCCGTATTTGTTTTTAATGACAGTACTGTCTTGCGCAGTATTGTTTTGCTGAGCTAAAACAATAGAACAACAGCAAAAGAGAAAAATACTAATGAAATATTTTAACATGTGCTGAAGTTTCATCGGTTATAGCTAATGGAGTTTCTATTTGAAGGTCTTGAATCCAGTTTTGAGTCTTTTGTACGGTAACATTATTGAATATGGTTTTAAAGCCACAAGACCGACCTACAATTTTTTCTTGACGATTATATGCTATTGTGAGTGTATCTATTATTGTGTCATTGTTAATTCTTTTTGCTAGCGTTAACCGTGTTACATTATTATCTATTCTTAAAGGAAATGCTAAAGAATCGCCACTTACAGTAACGGTATTGAATTCAGGATCTAAATCAAGTATTTTATACTCTAATCCATTGATAGACTTTATAGCTTCTCGATCTTCTGCATCATAGAAACGAATAATTAAATCTGGAGTAACCGGATCAATACAGATATCATCGCGTTCACAACCTGTAATAGTAAAAATAATAATGATGATAATTAATAAAGTTCTTTTCATTGGCTACAAATTAACGCAATTCTAATAAAACAACATTTTCTACATGATGTGTTTGCGGAAACATATCTACGGCTTGGGTTTTTGTGATATCATATTTTTCCTTCAATATGGCTAAATCACGAGCTTGGGTTGCTGAATTGCAACTTACATATACAATTTTAGGAGCTTCTAACTGTAACAATTGCACTACCACTTTTTTATGCATACCATCTCGTGGGGGATCAGTTATTACTACATCGGGTTTTCCATGTTTTGTAATAAAGTCTTCATCAAACACTTTAGCCATATCGCCTACATAGAATTCGGTGTTTTTAATTTTATTACGCTCGGCGTTTTCTTTGGCAGCAGTAATGGCATCAGGAACGGCCTCAACACCAATAACTTTCTTTGCTTTTTTCGCAACAAATTGAGCAATGGTACCTGTACCCGTATACAAATCATACACTATTTCATTTCCTGAAAGAGATGCAAAATCGCGTGCTATCTTATAAAGCTCGTAAGCTTGTTCAGAATTGGTTTGATAAAAAGATTTAGCGTTTATTTCAAAACGTAAGCCTTCCATTTCTTCAAAAATATGATCTTTCCCATAATGGCAAATAACTTCTTGATCATAGATAGTATCATTTCCTTTAGAATTGATCACATATAATAATGAAGTAATTTCTGGAAATTTTTCTACTAAATAATCTAATAAAGCGATACGATTTGCAACTTGCTCTTCAAAAAATTGTACCAAGACCATAAGATCGCCTGTAGTAGAAGTACGAATCATTAATGTTCTTAAAAAACCTGTTTGATTTCTGCTGTTAAAGAATTCAAGACCATTTTTTATAGCAAATTCTTTACTTGCCAAACGAATTGCATTACTAGGGTCAGCTTGTAGGTGACATTTTTTTATGTCTAGAATTTTATCCCACATGCCTGGTATATGAAAGCCCAAGGCATTTTTATCACCTAAGTCTTCACTAGAAACAATCTCTTCTTGTGTTAGCCAACGGCTATCACTAAATGAAAATTCCATTTTGTTACGATAAAAATAGTGCTTTTTTGATTCTAAAATAGGAGTGACTTCAGGTAATTCTAAATGTCCTAATCGTGTTAAATTATTAGTTACCTCTTTCTGCTTGTAATATAACTGATCTTCATATTTCATATGCTGCCACTTACACCCACCACAAACACCGAAATGTTCACAAACAGGATCGGTACGTTTATCTGAAAGCTTATGAAAATGTATGGCTTTACCTTCATAATATGCTTTCCTTTTTTTGAATGTTTGAATGTCAATGACATCGCCTGGGACTGCATTTGGCAAGAAAATTACCTTTCCATCTGTAGCTTTTGCTACAGCTTTACCTTTAGCTCCAGCATCTATGACTTCAACCTTTTCAAAAATTTTTCTCCTATTTTTTCTAGACATATGGCAAAAATAGCAATCTGTGATTATCTAAATGCTAATTTTTTGTTTAAAAAAAAGCTTCTTAGAATAAAGAAATTCTAAGAAGCTTTATACTAAGGATATTGAAAAGTTTTATTTGTTGTTAAACTTATTTAGTATTCTTTCCATTTGTTTTCCTGCGGCTTCTCTACCACCTAGGCCAAAAGACAATACTACCGTAAGTGCAACTGCACCTAATGTAATACCAAAAGCAAGATTTATAATATCATCGGCAATGCCCATTGTTCTAAGGCCTATTGCTAAAAATATAGCGATGATGGCTACTCTTACGATACTTCCAATAAACTTATTGTTTTCGCCTTTCATAAAATTATCTGAGACTACTTTAGCAATCCAATTTCCAATTGCCAAAATGAATAATCCAAACAAAATGTTTCCGCCTAAGTTAATAACGGTATTAATAATCTCAGATAATCGTGTGAATTCTAATTTATCTACTGCAGTTACAATACCAAACAGTAAAATGAATGCATATACCAAGTTGGCGATTAGTTTCTCAATATTTGTTTTACCTATTATTGAATCTAGATTAGCCTTTTGCATAAACTCATTTAGGTTAAAACTGTCTAAAAGATCTTTTACCAAACCACTTAAAAATCTACCACCTACTATAAATAGAATCATGATAATAGTAGCTACTAATATCTTTGGTATGGCTTCAAAGAAACTTTGTAACATATTAGTTGCTGGCATGGAAACAGCGCTTAAATTAAGAATATTTAATGCAGCGATTAAAAGTGGAATAAAAATAAATATGAAAACAACTTTCTTTAAAATTGTAACTAGATTAATGTTTTCTGGCATGTTCAATTTTGGAGCAAAATTCTGAATAGTTTCTCCAGAGAGTCCGACGAATTCAGAAATTATAGTGGCTAGCATATACCCAATATATGCAACAAGACCAGCACCTATAATATTAGGAATGAACCCTAAAAACCCGTCTAATAGCCCTTTAACTGGGTCTAGCACATTAGTCATGCCTAACTTTTCTAAAGCCAGCATAAAAACAAAGATCATTGTTAAAAAATAAATAAGCTTACCTGTAAAACGAGATAATTTGATTTTAGAAGAATTCATTCTTTCGTCGATCCCAGTTTTAGCAATTAGTTTTGTAGCAATTTTTTTTAATAGCCTAGCAATAAAAAAGCCAATTACTAAAAGTAAAATAACAACCAATAGATTGGGTAAATAATGTTCGAAAGTTCCTGATAATTTTTGTAATAAATTTGATATGTATTCCATAGCTTGAAAAATTTGATTAGTATTACTTATGACCCTATTCTTACTATAAAGTCACTTATGTGTTTTGAATCTTTCAAAATTTTCTGCGTCAATAAGACATATAGTAATGAAAAAGAACGATAGAATATTTGATGCTCATTTAATAGAAAGATGTAAAATGGTGATAAGAAATCGTATTCACTATTAGTAAAACAGTGGCATCAAAAATTTTGTAAACAAGCTTATTGGTATACTAAAGATGCTGATTTGGCTAAAGATATAGCTCAAGAAAGCTGGACTGTAATTTTTAAAAAAATACATATGTTAAAAGACCCTAGTAGTTTTGGAGGTTGGGCTTTAAGTATTGTCAATAGAAAAGCTGTTGATTCACTACGAAAAGCTGTAAAAAGTGATAAAAAATTAAAAAGACTATTACCAAGACCTAAAAATTAACGATGAGCGCTATAAAATTGATAAAACTATTAATTACGATAATTATACTGCTCATGCTCATTACTCTGAGGTTATTATAAAAATGATTCACGAATTACCAAAAGACCAGCAGATCGTATTGCGATTGTTTTATTTAGAAGAATACTCGGTTGCAGAAATTAGTGAACTATTAAAAATAGCGAAAGGTACCGTGAAATCTAGGCTTTTTTATGCTAGAGAAAAATTAAATTTAAAACAATATAAAGATGAAAAATCATGACAAAGAAATAGATCAGATTATTAAAGAGACATTAACTAAGGAAGAAGCCAAATTCTATGACACATTAGATGAGCAAAATTTATTAGGGCAACTTGGGGGATTATTTAAAACTAAAATAAGCTGGCTTATAGTAATGATGAATATAGTTAATATTGTTATGTTCGGCCTATCGATATATTGCGCCGTGCAATTTTTTAAAACCGACCTTACCAATGAACTTATAAAATGGGCAGGAGCTTTTTTTATCTGTTGGTCATTTATGGCTATGATTAAGCTTTTTGTATGGATGCAAATGGATAAAAATGCTTTACTAAGGGAATTGAAAAGGTTAGAATTACAAATTGCGGCTTTTGCAAGTAAACACAAAGAATAAAAAAAGCATCCGATAAAGGATGCTTTTCTGTAGTATTGATAGGATCTTTATTTTACAACAAACTTTCCTTTCATAATAGCATAATGCGCAGGAAACGAACATAAAAAATCATATTCTCCAGCTTCAGGTGCATCAAATTCAATGGTCACTTCTTCACCGCCACCAATCATTTTAGTCATAGCAACTATTTGGTCTTTCATGTCAGCAGGAATGTAATCAGTATCTTTTGCTGCATTCGCTTTTTGCCCGAATTCAGTCAATTTAGTTCCTTTTTTAAGAATTACTAGATTGTGCCCCATAAGATCTTTTGACATTTTCCCTACATGTTTTAAGGTAATTTTTACTTTTTGACCACCATTTACAACAATCTTCTTTGTATTGAAACGCATATTGTCATCTGCTTCAACAACGACGTCGTTGTTTGCTGGCTCTTCTTCCTTAACTTCTGGCTTTTTAACTTCTTCAGTTTTCGTTTCAGCCTCTTTTACTTCTTCCTTCTTTTTATCACTACAGCTTATCAAAATAAATGCTGTTAATACTACAAATAGAAATACTTTTTTCATGTTATTATGTATATAGTTTAATCGTTCTGCAAATTTACAAAATACTATACATGATAGCTAGTAATTCTAATCTTGAATTTTGTTTTCTAGTTATTTAAAAACATTCTAAATAATTTAAATTTTTAAGAATAAAAAATGATTAAATTTGCCTTCGGTTAAAGAGAAACAATGTTAGAAAGAATTCGTATAGTAAAGCAACGTTTTGATGAGGTATCTGATTTGATTATTCAGCCAGATATTATATCTGATCAAAAAAGATATGTAAAACTCAATAAAGAATATAAAGATTTAAAAGCTATTGTTGATAAAGGAGCAGTATATGAAAACTTACTCAACAATATCAATGAAGCTAACCAAATTATAGAAGAAGGTGCTGATGCTGAAATGATAGAAATGGCTCAAATGGAATTGGATGAAGCTAATGAAAAATTACCAGCATTAGAAGAAGAAATTAAATACATGTTGATTCCAAAAGATCCTGAAGATGCAAAAGATGTGATGATGGAAATCAGGGCGGGAACAGGTGGTGATGAGGCCAGTATTTTTGCTGGAGATTTGTACAGGATGTACACAAAGTATTGTTCTGATAAGGGTTGGAAGACCGAAGTAGTCGATTTGAATGAGGGAACTTCAGGTGGATTTAAAGAAATTATATTTAGTGTTTCTGGTGAAGATGTATATGGAGATTTGAAGTTTGAAGCGGGTGTGCATCGAGTACAACGCGTACCACAAACCGAAACGCAGGGTAGAGTGCATACTTCTGCCGCGACAGTGATGGTGTTGCCAGAAGCAGAAGAGTTTGATGTAGAGCTCGATATGAAAGATGTGAAAATTATTAGAACTACTTCTACAGGTCCTGGCGGACAGAGTGTGAACACAACGTATTCAGCAATTCAATTGAAACATATTCCTACGGGTATAGAGGCTAAATGTCAAGATCAAAAATCACAGCATAAAAACTTAGAAAAGGCCATTAAAGTACTTCGTTCTCGATTATATGAAGCGGAGTTAGCAAAGAAACAAGCTGAAGATGCAGCTCGAAGAAAAAGTATGGTTTCCAGTGGTGACCGTTCTGCTAAAATTAGAACCTATAATTACCCACAAGGTCGCGTAACAGAGCATAGAATTGGGCTTACGCTCTATGATTTAAGTAAAATTATAGATGGCGATATTCACAAGATTATCGAAGAGTTGAAGTTGGCAGAAAACGCTGAAAAATTAAAAGAATCGGGTGAAGTTTTATAGTTTATTTTCAATTTTATAAACAACGCATTTTTTTAAATCACTTTCATTAGAAATTTTTGGGTGTTCAAAATCACCAAAATAATGCATTCCTATTTTCTGCATAACGCGTTGAGATCTTTTATTTAATTTGGGTGCAATAGCATATACTTTTTTAAGATTAAGGTTGTTAAAGGCATATGCTATACATGCTTTTGCTCCTTCAGTAGCGAAGCCATGTCCCCATACTTTTGGTGATAATCGCCAACCGATGTCTATAAAAGGACTAAAATCAGTTTTATAATCTTGATTCAGTAATCCTATAAAACCAATAAATTCTTTAGTGTCTAATCTATCGACTGCAAAATAACAATATCTATAGTCTTCAAAATGTGTTTGCATCCTTTTAATAAGCTGATGTGTTTGTTCTTTCGTTAAAGTATCAGGAAAGAATTCCATGACACGTGTATCTGCACATAGTTCTGAGAAGGGATCAAGGTCTTTGTCCGTCCAATTTCTAAGACCAAGTCTTTTAGTTTGTATGTTATAGTGTAACATCTAATCTAAATAGTGAAGCATTTCGATAAGATTCTTTTTAAATCCAGCTTTTTCATAGGCTTTAATTGCACTTGGGTTGTCATTATATACTTGTAATCTAGTCTCTGTAATGCCTTTTAATCGAAACCAAGCAAAAATAGTTTCTAAAATCATTTGGCTAATTCCGTTACCTCTATGCGATTCTTTAACGAACATAAAACCAACATAACCATGCTTTTTTTCTGAAAAATGAGGTTTATTATCTTTTACTAAACCATAACCAGAAGCTACAATCTCTTTATCTTCAGTTGCTACAAAAAGTTCGGAATTATCAGATTTGATGAATTCAGTAATATCATAATAAACTATTTTTTTATACTGCTCAAGTGAAGGATCCATAGACCGTTCAACAGCAATCAATTTTTGTAAAAAATCATTTAAAACATCAACATCTAATAATGTAGCTTTTCTAATAGAAATTGCCATTTTTATACTTATTTTTGATAAAGATAAATAATTTAAATCGCGTCTTGTTAAAATACTAACACAACTAAAGTATTCGTTTAAATTGAGAACTAGGCAACATAGATTTTGATCAAATAATTACTTTTACCACACCAACACTTGATGAACTTTAAAGGATTAAAAGAGAAAACAACTAGAAGTTTTTATAACAAAGAGTATAAAAAAATAAAAAAAAGAACTGTTGGTACACCAGAAAAAATTGGTAAGATAGGTGTTTTAGCAAGTTCTAGATTGTTTGGAGGATATGATATTTCTAGAAATTTAAGTCAGAAATTTGAGAAGCCAAGTCGCGATTTTGAGATTATTATTTTTGAAAATTTAAATGACGATTTTGTCTCGCAGCATTATAATACATTTACCGAAAAAGATTTTGGAATGTATGGTAAACTCAAGGCAGAAAATCTTAGAGATTTTGTAAATACCGAGTATGATCTTTTAATTAATTATTGTGCTTCTGATAGTGTACAAGGTAATTTGGTAGCACTATTATCAAAAGCTAAATTGAAAGTTAGTTATGCTAATGAAGAAGTAGCAGATATGTACCATTTTACAGTAGCAGTTGATAGCAATAAAGTAGATATTTTTAATGATGAACTAGCAAAATATTTAAAGATTTTGCAATTAATATAATAATGAAACAATTTATAGGAACTGGTGTGGCATTGGTGACACCTTTTAAACAAGACAAAAGTGTAGATTTTGATGCGCTTGAGCACTTAGTAAAACATCAAATTGCTAACGGAATTGAGTATTTGGTAGTTTCTGGTACAACAGGAGAACCTGCTACCCTTACTCCTGAAGAAAAATCGGCTGTCAGAGAAAAAGTAATCGAAGTAAATAATGGTGTGTTGCCTTTAGTTATAGGTATTGGAGGTAACAATACCCAAGCAATTATAGATGAGATTAAAGCAACAGATTTGTCTGCATTTGATGCGATTTTATCAGTTGCACCTTATTATAATAAGCCAACTCAAGAAGGATTTTATCAACATTTCAAAGCGATAGCTAAAGTGAGTCCAAAGCCTATCATAGTGTATAATGTACCTGGTAGAACAGCTAAAAATATGGAACCTAAAACAACATTGAGGTTGGCAAGTGATTTTGAGAATATTATAGCTGTAAAAGAAGCCGGTAATAATGTACATCAATACCTAGAATTATTGAAAAATAAGCCTGAAGAGTTTTTAGTGATTTCGGGAGACGATGATCTGGCTTTAGGAGTAACTTTAGCAGGAGGATCAGGAGTAATTTCGGTTATTGGTCAAGCAATGTCAAAAGATTTTTCTGAGATGATTCGATTAGGATTAGAAGGCAAGGCAAAAGAATCTTATGAATTACATTATAAAATGATGGATTTGATTGGGTACATTTTTGAAGAAAATAACCCTGCCGGAGTTAAGACAGTACTTAAAAAGTTGGGTATATGCGAAAACTATGTGCGACTACCTTTAGTCGAAGCAACGGCTTCTTCTAGAGAAAAAATTAGTAAATTTATAGATAATTATTAATCTAAATAAAATGAATAATGCTCAGTAAAAAAATAGAAAAAGCACTAATTGAACAAATAACTATTGAAGCAGAATCGTCTCAAGTGTATTTAGCGATGGCTAGTTGGGCTGAAACATTAGGTTTTGAAGGAGTTTCGCAATTTATGTATGCACATTCAGACGAAGAACGCATGCATATGTTGAAATTAGTGAAATATATTAATGAAAGAGGAGGGCATGCAACAATTTCTACACTAAAAGCACCTCCAGTTTCTTTCGGATCTTTCAAAGAAATGTTTCAGACACTTTTTGATCATGAGGTAATGGTTTCGAATGCTATAAATGAATTGGTACACATTACTTTACAAGAAAAAGACTATGCTACCCATAATTTCTTACAATGGTATGTAGCAGAGCAAATTGAAGAAGAAGCATTGGCAAGAACTATTCTAGATAAAATAAATCTTATTGGAAATGATAAGGGTGGTCTATACCTGTTTGATAATGATATAAAACAGCTAACGGTAACATCGTCTGTAGCCCCAGACACTCAAGGGGCTTAAATAATTAACAAATTTTTAGCGACACTTTTATTTGTTAAGTGATAAACCTATTTATTTTTGCCTTTTAACAAGCGAAAAAATAGTTTTATAATCCATTTTTATTAAGTAATTTTGCAGGATGCTAAAAATTGAGAAAATAGTAGTTGTATTGATTGTGATGTTCACGTTAGTATCGTGTAGTGAATATCAAAAGGTTTTAAATAATGGTAAAACCGATGAGCAATATAAAATGGCTACTAAATTATATGAAGACGGTAAGTACAATAAGGCAATCGCGCTTTTTGAAAAGGTAATACCTAGTTATGCTAGAAAACCTCAATTAGAGCGTATTCAGTTTATGGTAGCAATGTCTAATTATAATACTAAAAGTTATGAGTTAGCTTCGTATTACTTCAATCGTTTTATTGCTAATTATCCAAACAGCTCGAAAATTGAAGAAGCATCATTTTTAGTTGCTGAAAGTCAATATCTAGACACACCTAAGTTTAGTAGAGATCAAAAAGACACGCAAAAAGCGCTACAATCGTTACAAAATTTTATCGATAAGTACCCTAATAATACGAACGTTGAGTTAGCGAATAAGTATTATGATGATTTAACATTTAGGTTAGAAAAAAAATCATTTGAAATTGCGAAGCAATTCTACCGCATAGCGCCTTATACTAGCGATTACAATGCAGCAATTGTTGCTTTCGATAATTTTTTAATCGAGTACTTGGGCTCATCTTTAAAGGAAGATGCTATGTATTACAGATTTAAAGCTTCAAATGATTTGGCTATAAATAGCGTGCTATTAAAAAAGGAAAAACGATTGAATGATGCTATCGCGTCGTATGAGAAGTTCAAAAAGAATTTTCCGGAGTCAAAATATATAAAAGAACTTGAAAAGAATCTTAAAAATTTAAATAAAGAGCTTGCAAGTACTAAAAAAACATTACAAGAACTAAATATTACTAATACAGTTACAACAAATGGATTATAAAAATTCTGATGCTGCGCTTACTACAGTAACTTATGATAAAAATAAGATAGAAGCGCCCACAAATAATATTTATGAGTCGATAGCTATTATGGCGAAGAGAGCAACTCAAATTAATGAAGACTTAAAGAAAGAACTAATCGATAAGTTAGAAGAATTTGCTACTCATAATGATAGTTTAGAAGAGATTTTTGAAAATAAAGAACAGATTGAAGTTTCTCGTTTTTACGAAAAATTACCTAAGCCAACAGCTTTAGCTGTTAAAGAATGGCTAGAAGGTGAGATTTATTACAGAAATCCATCTGAAGAAAAATAATAAATGTCTGTTGTAAGCGGTAAAAATGTATTAGTAGGCATTACTGCCGGCATTGCTGCTTATAAGACAGCACATTTAGTTAGACTATTTATAAAAGCAGGAGCAAATGTACAAGTTGTAATGACTCCTGCTTCAAAAGACTTCATTACTCCACTTACCCTTTCTACCCTTTCTAAAAACCCAGTTCATTCTACTTTTTACGATAAAGAAGAAGAAAATGAGCTATGGAATAATCATGTAGAACTAGGGCTCTGGGCAGATTTTATGGTCATTGCTCCAGCAACGGCAAATACCTTATCGAAAATGGCAAATGGTAGTTGCGATAATTTGCTATTGGCAACCTATCTTTCAGCAAAGTGTAAAGTGTATTTTGCACCTGCTATGGATTTAGATATGTATAAGCACCCTTCTACAAAAACGAGTTTAGATAAACTACAAGGTTTTGGTAATGTAATGATACCCGCTGAAAGTGGAGAACTCGCAAGCGGATTAGTAGGAGAAGGGCGTATGGCCGAGCCAGAAAATATTCTAGCATTTGTAGAGCAAAATATCCGATCTGGCTTACCTTTATACAATAAAAAAGTGTTGATTACTGCCGGACCAACACATGAAGCTATAGATCCTGTGCGATTCATAGGTAATCATTCATCTGGTAAGATGGGATTTGAACTAGTAAAATATGCCGCTGAATTAGGCGCTGAAGTTATTCTAATTTGTGGTCCTACTGCACTTAAAATTGATAGTAGCACAGCTATTTTACGAATTGATGTACAAAGTGCTGAACAAATGTATAACGCTGTTCATGAATATTATACTTCAGTAGATGTTGCGATTGCAGCGGCTGCAGTTGCTGATTATAGACCTGCAAAAATAGCAGACAAGAAGATAAAGAAGAAAGATGATGATATGAAAATTGAGCTTGTAAAAACGAAAGATATTCTTGCATCAATGGGAGCACAAAAAAAGGATCAATTTTTAGTTGGTTTTGCACTTGAGACAAATAATGAAATCGAAAATGCTATATCTAAATTAAATCGAAAAAAGTTAGATTTAATCGTATTGAACTCTTTGCAAGATAAAGGAGCTGGATTCAAAAAAGATACGAATAAAGTAACTATAATTGATAGTAATGAACATGTGAAAGCTTTTGATTTAAAATCAAAAAAGGAAGTAGCTCAAGATATTTTTAAAGAAATAATTTCAAGAATAAATGCGTAGTTTTTTAATTATTATTTTATTGTTTCTCTCTTTTTCTGGGTTTAGCCAAGAGTTAAATTGTATAGTAACTGTCAATGCAGAACAGGTTCAAAGTTCTAATACACAAATATTCGAAAATTTAGAAACAGCCATAAGCGATTATGTAAATAACACGAAATGGACTTCTAAAAACTACAAACCGCATGAGAAGATCGATTGCGCAATTATCTTTAATATTTTAGAACAACCTTCATCGAATCAATTTAGAGGAAACATTCAAGTTCAAATGAGGAGACCCGTATTTGGCTCAACCTACAAAACGCCAACGTTCAATTTTAAAGATGACGATGTGTCTTTTGCGTATAGTGAATTCCAACCATTAATATTTAATGAGAATAGTTTTGATTCGAACTTAGTATCGTTACTTACTTTTTATGTATATACAATTTTAGGTATTGATGGAGATACTTTTGCCTTAAGAGGTGGTGAAGAATATCATAAAAAAGCTGAAAATGTAGTGAATCAAGCACAACAAGGAGGTTTTAAAGGTTGGAACAGAGTCGATGGCAATAACACAAGATATCAACTTAATGAAAATATATTATCGCCAGCTTTTCAAGGGTTTAGAACAGCAATGTATGAGTATCATATAAAAGGGCTAGATGCTATGAGTTCTAATAAAAAAGAAGCAAAAAATACGATTGCATCGGCTGTTTTAGAAATGAAAAAAGTATATGATAGAAGGGTGAATGCTTTTTTATTACGTGTCTTTATGGACACCAAATCAGATGAGATAGTTGATGTTTTTTCTGACGGCCCTAGGGTAAATACTGCTAACCTAAAAGAAACACTTCTTAGAATATATCCTTCCTATATAGAAAAGTGGGAAAAAATTAAAATTTAAAAAATTAACATAGCATAAAATGTGTTAAGTTTGATAAATTCTAATATACTTCTTAATTATACTTACTTAAATGCTACAACAACTTTCAATAAGAAATTTTGCATTGATTGATACCTTAAAGGTAACTTTTAAGAATGGATTTTCGACTATTACTGGAGAAACAGGTGCTGGAAAATCTATTATTTTAGGAGGTTTAGGTTTGATATTAGGTAAGAGAGCAGATTTATCAGTTTTAAAAGATGAATCTAAAAAATGTGTTGTTGAGGGTGAATTTAATATAACACATTATAACTTATTGTCTTTTTTTAGAAATAATGATATTGATTACGATGAAGTTACTATAATTAGGCGTGAAATAGCACCAAGCGGAAAATCTAGAGCGTTTGTAAACGATACTCCTGTAAAATTAAATGTACTTAATGGATTAGGAAATAAGCTTATAGATATACATTCACAACATCAAACGTTACAGCTATCAGACGTTACATATCAATTTAATATTATTGATGTATTAGCTAAAAATTCAAATATATTAAGTGAGTATAGTTTAAACTTAGAGAAATATAACACTTCTAAAAATGAGTTAGAACTATTACTTAAAGAACAACAAGAAGCGAATCTTCAATATGATTATAACTTGTTTTTGTTTAATGAATTGAATGATGCTAATCTTAAACCAGAAGAGCAAATTGAGTTAGAAGATACCCTAGAAAAACTCAATAATATTGAAGAGATAAAGCAAAATTTTCAAGAAGCAATTGCTTCTGCAAATAATGATGAGTTAGGCATTAAGACGTTATTGCATTCTTTTAAAGCAAATTTAACTAAACTCGCTTCCTTTAGTGAAGATTATAAAGAGTTATCCAGTAGAATAATAAGTTTAGATATTGAATTTACAGATATTGTTGATGAACTTGAAAGAGCTAATGAAAATATTACAGCAAGCCCAGACGAGATAACGTCTTATAGTGATAGACTACAGCTTATATATGATTTACAAAAAAAACATGGTGTTAGTTCAAATAAAGCGTTATTGCAAATCTGTGAAGATTTATCAGTTAAGGTACATAATGTAGAAAATGCGAACGAGATACTTGACGATAAAAAGAGTGAGCTAATTCAAATTGAAAAAAAACTAAATGTTCTTGCTAATGATTTACATAATAGACGCAAAAATACAATTCCAGATCTTATACAAAAACTAGAAGTATTATTGGCAGAATTATCTATGCCGAATACACGATTTGATATAAGGTTGATAAAGTCAGAAAAGTTCTTTAAAAATGGAAAAGATGAACTTCAATTTTTAGTTTCAGCGAACAAGGGCTCTAGTTTCGAACCGTTGAAAAAAGTTGCTTCTGGTGGTGAACTATCAAGAATTATGTTGGCTGTAAAATATTTGCTAGGCGAGCATACCAAGCTTCCTACTATTTTGTTTGATGAAATTGATACGGGAGTTTCAGGAGAAGTTTCGAATAGAATCGCATCAATTATGAAAAAAATGAGTGATAATATGCAAGTAATAGCAATTACGCACCTACCTCAAATAGCCTCAAAAGGAAATTGTCATTATAAAGTATTTAAAAAAGACATAGACAATACAACTGTAACTAATATTAAAGAGTTAAATAAAGAAGAGAGAGTTACTGAAATTGCAGAAATGCTTGGCGGAAAAGTAATAGTTGATTCTGCTATTAAGCATGCAAAACAATTGTTAGGATAATCATTATTATATATTTAATTTTGTGAGTACTAATTACAAAAAAGAGATACAATGTATAACTTACTAAAAGGAAAAAAAGGAATTATTTTCGGGGCACTCGATGAAAACTCTATAGCTTGGAAAACTGCTGTGCGTGCACATGAAGAAGGGGCAAAATTTGTGCTAACAAATGCACCTATCGCGATGCGTATGGGTACAATTAACAAATTAGCTGAGCAAACTGGTTCAGAAATCATTCCTGCCGATGCAACATCATTAGATGATCTAACCAATTTAGTTGAGAAATCAATGGAGATTCTTGGGGGTAAGTTAGATTTTGTTTTGCATTCTATAGGTATGTCAGTAAACGTTCGTAAAGGAAAACACTACACAGAGCAGAACTATGATTTTACAACAAAAGGTTGGGATGTTTCTGCTGTATCTTTCCATAAAGTGATGAATGTATTATATAAGCAAGATGCTATGAGTAAATGGGGCTCTATAGTAGCTTTGACCTATATGGCAGCTCAAAGGGTATTTCCTGATTATAATGATATGGCTGATAATAAGGCGTATCTTGAATCTATTGCTAGGAGTTTTGGTTACTTCTTCGGAAGAGATAAAAAAGTAAGAGTAAATACGATATCACAATCACCAACACCTACTACGGCAGGTCAAGGAGTAAAAGGATTTGATGGGTTTATAGCGTATGCAGAAAAGATGTCGCCTTTAGGTAATGCGAGTGCGCAAGATTGCGCCGATTATACAATTTCTTTGTTTTCTGATTTGACGAAAAAAGTAACATTGCAAAACTTGTTTCATGACGGAGGATTCTCTAATATGGGCGTGAGTCAATCAGTTATGGATTATTTTGTTGATGAAGAGTAAATAAATTATTGTTAATTAATCGTTTATAAAAAGATAAATGCTCGCTAGTTACGAATAATTTTTATTCTAATTTTACGTTAGTATAGTAAATACTAAGTAGTGTGTTTTATCTAAAAATTAAAAAGGGGGATTTTATGAAAAGAAAAACTATAATTCTATTAGTAGCACTTGTCGTTTTTTGTAGCGTATATGAGGTTAGTGCTTCTGTTAAAACAAAAATTGCACCACCTACGAATGATGAGTGTTCGAATGCAATTAATCTTACAGTAAATGATAATTATCTTTGTGGTGTTACTACTTCAGGTACGGTTTTAGAAGCTACAGCTTCGCCTGAAACATCTGGCTGTACAAATACATCAGATAAAGATGGCGACGATGTATGGTTTAAATTTGTAGCAACTGCCACTACACATAGAATAAGTTTATTAAATATTTCTGGCAGTTTTACGAACTTATTTCATGCAGTTTACGATGGAGGCGTTGCTGGAGATTGCAATGCATTATCTATTGTTACTTGTAGTGACCCAAATACAAGTGATCCCAATGGATTAGTTGTTGGGAATACATATTTCGTGAGGGTCTTCACCAATAGTACTGCTAATAATCATAATACTACGTTTGATATTTGTATCGGTACTGAACCTGTTGTACCTACTAATGATAGTTGTGACAATGCGGAAGTAATTGGTGCTATACCTTTTTCAGTGAATCTAGATGCTTCCACGGCTACAAATAATAGTGGTATTATTAATCCATCCGGTTGTGGTTCTATGAACGATGGTGTTTGGTATAAGTTTACGGGAGATGGTAATCAGTTAAATGTAACAGTTATTCCAACAGGTTGGAACGTTGAAATAGGTGTATATACAGGAACATGTGGTACTTTTACATGTGTAACCAATGCAGATACTGGTATTAGTGGTACGGCAGAAGGTGTTAGTTTTACTACTACTTTAGGTGAAGATTATTATATTAATGTGGGTAATGCCAGCGATAGCGCAGATGAACCTGAAGGTGTATTTGTGATGAATGTAACATCTACCGTTTTATCTATAGATGAATTGATTGCAAAAGGGTTTGTATATTACCCAAACCCTGTTGAAAGTAGTTTACAACTTGAAGCTAAAGAAGAGATAAGACATTTAGCCGTTTATAATGCTTTTGGTCAAGAATTAAAACTATTTTCGCCTTCTGATTTAAAAACATCAATTGATTTATCAAATTTACCTACAGGTGCATACTTTATTAGAGCCTATGTAGGTGATGGTGTGGGTGTTTTTAAGATCATTAAAGAATAATAACAAACTCTGTTTTCTAGATTTAGAAAATATAGAGTTGAGTTTTAGTATAAAATGAAAATCCCGAGCTATTAAGCTCGGGATTTTTTATAAGTAAGATTTATTTATGCTTATTTTACTTTTTCTACAATTGCTTTAAAAGCTTCAGGATTATTCATCGCTAAATCTGCAAGAACCTTTCTATTTAGTTCTATATTATTAGCTTTTATTTTACCCATAAACTGAGAATATGACATTCCATGTTGACGAGCACCAGCATTGATACGCTGAATCCATAAACTTCTAAAATTACGTTTGTTATTTTTTCTATCGCGGTAAGCATATAACATTGCTTTTTCAACCGCATTCTTCGCTACTGTATAAACGTTTTTTCTACGTCCGAAGTAGCCTTTTGCTTGTTTTAATATTTTTTTTCTACGAGCTCTTTTGGCTACAGAATTTACCGATCTAGGCATACTATTTATTTTTTTGTGTTAGGCAGATATATTTCAACCATTTTATGAGCACTAAACACAGGGTTAATAATTTACCAAAATAAGACGAAGCTTATTTTAATGTTAATTGTTTTAAAATATTCATTTCATCAGACTTGTGTACCACAGTGTCATGAGTCAATGCTAGCTTACGTTTTTTAGACTTCTTAGTTAAGATATGACTTTTAAACGCATGCTTTCTTTTGATTTTACCAGTACCCGTCATTTTAAAACGTTTCTTAGCACTAGATTTTGTTTTCATTTTAGGCATGTTCTTCCTGCTTTATATATTAATCTTACTTATTTTTATTATTTCTTTTTTGGAGCAATAAACATGGTCATTCGCTTTCCTTCTAATTTTGGCATTTGTTCTACCTTACCATATTCTTCAAGCTCTTGAGCTAATTTTAATAATAAAATCTCTCCCTGGTCTTTATATACGATAGAACGACCTTTAAAGAAAACATACGCTTTTAATTTTGCTCCATCACTTAAAAACTTAATCGCATGTTTTTTCTTAAACTGATAATCGTGATCATCGGTCTGCGGGCCAAATCGAATTTCTTTGATTACAACCTTTGTGGCTTTCGCTTTTAAAGCTTTTTCTCGCTTCTTTTGCTCATATAAAAACTTCTTATAATCAATTACTTTACAAACTGGAGGAGTAGCATTTGGAGAAATTTCAACAAGATCTAAACCTAACTCTTCAGCTATTTTTTTTGCTTGAGATAAGGTATAAACAGCAACATCAATATTGTCACCTACTAAACGCACTTCTTGCGCAGTAATCTTATCATTAATTTTATGCGGATCTTCTTTAATTACCCTCCAAGGTCTTCTGTTTCCTCTTCTTCTTATTGCTATGACTATAAAATTTTATGCTGTGAACAGCGGTTAAACTAAAATTGTTGTAATGTTTGATTTATTTCTTTATTGATTAAAGATACAAAATCTTCAATACTAAATGTTCCTAAATCTCCTTCCCCATGTTTTCTAACAGATACGCTATTCTCATTTTCTTCCTGCTCACCTAATATAATCATATAAGGTATCTTTTTCAATTCAGCGTCACGTATCTTTCTTCCTGTCTTTTCGTTCCTATTGTCAACGAGGGCGCGAATTTCGGAATTTTCTAGCAAATTTAAAACTTTTTGAGTATAATTTTCATATTTCTCACTGATTGGCAGTAAAATAACCTGATCTGGTGTTAACCAAAGCGGAAAATTACCTCCTGTATTTTCCAATAATATAGCTATAAATCTTTCCATAGAACCAAAGGGCGCCCTATGTATCATTACGGGTCTATGTAGTTCATTATCACTTCCTTTGTAAGTTAAATCAAAACGTTCAGGTAGGTTGTAATCCACCTGTATTGTACCTAACTGCCAACTTCTTCCTAATACATCTTTAACCATAAAATCTAGCTTAGGACCATAAAAAGCAGCTTCACCTTCTTCAATGACAAAATTTAAGCCCTTGTCTGTAGCTGCATTAATAATTGCCTGCTCAGCTTTTTCCCAATTAGTAAGATCTCCAATATATTTATCTGGATTTTTAGGATCTCTGATAGATACTTGTGCTGTAAAATTTTCGAAGCCTAACGATCCGAATACATAGAGAACAAGGTCTATTACATTTTTAAATTCTGCATCTAGTTGATCGGGTGTACAAAATAAATGCGCATCATCTTGTGTAAAACCTCTTACACGAGTAAGCCCGTGTAACTCGCCACTTTGTTCATATCTATATACAGTACCAAATTCCGCATACCGAATAGGAAGGTCTTTGTATGACCATTGCGAATGCTTGTAAATTTCACAATGATGTGGGCAATTCATAGGTTTCAATAAAAACTCTTCATCTTCCTTAGGAGTGTGAATAGGTTGAAAACTATCTTCCCCGTACTTAGCATAATGTCCTGAGGTAACATATAATTCTTTTTGACCAATATGCGGTGAGATCACCATCTGGTAACCTGCTTTTTTTTGTGCTTTTTTTAGAAAATTTTCCAAACGTTCACGCAAAGCGGCTCCCTTTGGCAACCATAATGGAAGCCCTTGACCTACTTTTTGAGAAAAAGTAAATAATTCTAATTCTTTACCAAGTTTTCTATGATCACGTTTTTTAGCTTCTTCTAATAATGCAAGATATTCTGTTAATTCTTTTTGTTTTGGGAAAGAAATCCCATAAATCCTAGTTAATTGTTTGTTGTTTTCATCACCTCGCCAATAGGCTCCAGCTACATTCATGATTTTTACAGCTTTTATAATACCAGTATTTGGTATATGTCCACCACGGCATAAATCTGTAAAATCTGCATGATCACAAAAAGTAATATCTCCATCTTCAAGGTTTTCAATCAGCTCAACCTTAAATTCATTATTTTGTTCCTTATAATACGATAGTGCATCAGCTTTAGTTACAGAGCGCATTTTAAATTCAAATTTCTGACGTGCAAAGGCAAGCATTTTGTCTTCAATCTTTTTGAAATCGTTTTCAGATAAAGAATCATCGCCAAAATCTACATCATAATAAAAACCTTTATCTATAGCGGGTCCTATAGTTAATTTTGCATGAGGATATAAGTCTAATATTACTTGCGCTAAAACATGAGCAGATGAATGCCAGAAAGCTTTTTTCCCTTCATCGTCTTTCCATGTATATAATGTTAAATCACCATCTTCGGTCAGTTTAGTTGAGGTTTCAACTATAATACCATTAAACTTTGCAGAAATAACATTTCTAGCTAATCCTTCACTGATACTTTTTGCTACATCCATAGGTGTGCTATGCTGTGCAAATTCTTTAACTGAGCCGTCTGGCAGTGTAATCTTTATCATTCCTATATTTAAAATGAGCGGCAAAGATATTTCAAATGAAAAATATGTACAATATATATAGTTATTATTTTGGTTTCCTGAAAAATGTACTATTTAATAGATTAATTTCTATCCTCATCTTTAATAGAATGTATTAGAACGAAGATGTAGATTTCTGCTAAAAACAAAATTTAAATAGATAAAACTCATAATAATTAGCTGTTGATTAGCAGGTTATATTTTACTTTAAAAAAAATCAAAAAAAAGTTGATTAAAAGCTTGTCTAAATAATAAAATACATTCTATATTTGCACCCGCTTTCAAGAAGGCGTGTTCATTTAAATAAATGTATGCTTTAGCTG